>JAAWKM010000077.1 GCA_022797375.1 Lachnospiraceae bacterium | reverse complement strand
ACTCCACAGGACAATCCACAGACCGCTGCAAAAACAGCAGCTAACAGCCACAAAAACAGTGTCTGTTGTCTGAGGCTTTGTGGAGTGGCAGCTTCCGCAATCCAGTAAAAGATATATACATTCCTGCAAACAAGCTTGCGGAATGATATATCTTTTACTGGACTGTGAATAGTAACTATTAAAACAATATTTTTTAAGAATATATAAAATAAATATTTGATTTTTGGCTGGTTTGTGTTATAATCGTGTAGCTGATAAGAATAAAAGAGATGTTTGTAAAGACCGTTTTTGGAAATCTGTTCAGAAGACGGTCTTTATTCGCGCGAGGCAACAAAGTGCCTGTATGCAGTATAGCAGGATGAGAGTGTAATACATGTAGTAGAAGATGGTTATGGCTGCAAGCTGTAACGAAAACACGTCTTAGTGTTTTAGAAAGGAATTTTTTTATATTATGAATTTTGAAGAATTATGTTTAGACCCAAGAATATTTAAGGCAGTGACAGAGATGGGATTTGAGCAGGCAAGTCCTATCCAGGCACAGGCGATTCCGGTTGCTGTTGATGGTAAGGATATGATAGGCCAGGCACAGACTGGTACTGGCAAAACTGCCGCATTTGGGATACCCCTTCTGCAGAGGGTTGACCCACATAATAAAAAACTGCAGGCAGTTGTATTATGCCCTACAAGGGAACTTGCTATCCAGTGCGCTGATGAGATACGCAAGTTTGCAAAGTTTATGCATGGAATAAAAATACTGCCTATTTACGGGGGACAGGATATTTCCAAGCAGATACGTTCCCTTAAGGGTGGCACACAGGTTATAATCGGGACTCCTGGAAGGGTTATAGACCATATTAACCGCCGTACTCTTAAAATGCAGAATGTAGGCATGGTTGTGCTTGATGAAGCTGATGAAATGCTTAATATGGGCTTCCGCGAGGATATTGAGACAATCCTTGAAAATATGCCAGAAGAACACCAGACACTGCTGTTTTCTGCGACAATGCCAAAGCCTATTATGGAAATTGCAGGGAATTATCTTAAAAATCCTGAGATTATTAAGGTGGTAAAGAAAGAACTTACTGTTCCTATGATTGAACAGTATTATTATGAAGTAAACCCACGCAAGAAAAGTGAAGTGCTTTCAAGGCTGATTGATATGTATGACCCGGAACTTTCCCTTGTATTCTGTAATACAAAGCGTAAGGTGGATGAACTTGTTGAGGATTTAAAGGGCAGGGGGTATTTTGCAGCAGGGCTTCATGGGGATTTAAAGCAGTCACAGCGTGACAGGGTAATGGGTGGTTTCCGCAACGGGCGTACGGATATACTTGTTGCTACAGATGTTGCTGCAAGAGGAATTGATATTGATGATGTGGAAGCAGTTTTTAATTATGATGTGCCACAAGATGATGAATATTATGTACACAGGATAGGAAGAACGGGACGCGCAGGAAGGACAGGACGTGCATTTACTCTTGTTGTCGGGCGTGAAATATACAAGCTTAAGGATATCCAGAGATACTGCAAGACTAAGATTAAACGCCAGCCTATACCTTCTGTAAATGATATTACAGAGATTAAGGCAGACAAGATTTTAGAAAAAGCTTCTGGAATAATTGAAAATGAAAACCTTGGCAAGATGGTGGATATTTTAGAGGAACATCTTGATGAGCGCGATTATTCATCACTTGAAATGGCGGCAGCGCTTCTTATGATGCAGATGGGTGAAGGCGAATTTATATCTGAAGATATGAAGACAGAAGACTTTGGTGATACTGGTGCAGAACCTGGAATGGTGCGTCTGTTTATTAATATTGGCAAGAAGCAGAAAGTGCGCATTGGTGATATACTTGGTGCAGTTGCAGGTGAGTCCGGTATGGAAGGAAAACTTGTAGGGGCTATTGATATGTATGATAAATATACATTTGTAGAAGTTCCAAGGGAGTATGCATCAGATGTTATAGATGCAATGAAAAATGCAAAGATTAAAGGAAAGTCTGTAAATGTAGAGCCGGCAAATAAAAAAGATTAAATGGTGGCTTGTGTATAATATTTTACTTATATACATAAGTAAATCCAGATATTTAGCAGGAAATCTGTAAAAGGTTTTCTGCTTTTTTGTTTAAGTTATTTTTTATAATTGACAGTTATTGGATAATGTGGTACTATGACACTACTATAGTAGTGTGAAAGGAGGTGTTTTATGTGGATATTAAATTGTTTGATTCAGAGTTGAAAGTAATGGATGTACTCTGGCGTGAAGGTGATACTACTGCAAAGCATATTTCAGATGTACTTAAAGAAGAGACAGGCTGGAATATGAATACAACTTATACACTTATAAAACGGTGTATAAAGAAAGGGGCAATTGAACGTTATGAACCGAAGTTTATGTGCCATGCCTTAATTCATAAAGAAGAGGTACAGGAAGCGGAAACCAATGAGCTGATTAATAAAATTTATGATGGTTCGGCAGATAAATTGTTTACAGCACTACTTGGCAGGAAGAAGCTTTCGGCAGAACAGATTGATGATTTAAAGAAAATTGTTGGAGACCTTGGTGATGTTTAAGAATTGCCACAAGAATATAGGGAAAGGAAAAACTATGGGATTATAAAACCTGTAGCATGGTGTGAAAAATGAATTTGCTGGAGATGGGTTTCCAGGCTTCAGTTATTATCCTGGTAGTGGCTATATGCCGCTTCCTGTTAATGAACAGGCTGCCAAAGAAAGTATTTTTAGTTCTTTGGTCTGTTGCATTAATACGCCTGTTAGTGCCATATTCATTTCCATCTGCATACAGTATTTATTCTTTGGCAGATTTTATAATGGATAAGGCAGAAAGTAGAATAAATAAGGACAGAGAGGGGCAGGAACAAGGAAAAAATGCAGCAGGCAGTACAGAACAGGAAATTAAAAACCGGGCAGGGAATATTACAGGGGAAGGCAGTTTTTCTATATGGAAATTTGTCTGGATAGCTGGGGTTATAATTTGTGCAGCTGTATTTATAACAACATATATTTTGTGTTATAAAAGGTTTTGCATTTCTTTGCCAGTTAATAACCAGGTGGCAGAAGTATGGTTAAATTCCCATAAATCTGCCAGGCGTATTTCTATACGGCAGTCATGTATGGTTAAATCACCACTATCGTATGGCATACTGTATCCTGTAATTTTAATGCCAGCAACAACAGACTGGGAGAATACAGAACATATTAAGTATATTTTAGAACATGAATTTATCCATATAAAAAGATTTGATGCAGCTGCTAAATTATTTTTAATTGCCACTGTAAGCCTGCATTGGTTTAATCCATTTGTATGGGTAATGTACATACTTGTAAACAGGGATATCGAACTGGCATGTGATGAAACAGTTATAAAACATTTTGGTGAAAAATCTAAAAAGGACTATGCAATGCTGCTTATTAACATGGAAGAGGAAAAAAACAATATAATTCCGTCAGGAAGTAATTTCAGCAGAAATGCGGCAGAGGAAAGAATAACAGCTATTATGAAGATAAAAAAGACTTCAAGGGCTGCATATATAATGTCTGTTTTGTTAGTTACCGGGACAGTGGCTGTTTTTGCTACTTCTGCGGCAAGTGCAGGCATGAGCCATGAAGGTTTCCTGGTTAAAAATACAGATGAAAAGGTGGATATAGATGCAAAAAAGAATCCAGAGAGAAAAGATACAGAAGGAGCAGATGAAATCCAAGGCGCATGGGATTCTGGTACATATAGTAACATTGTAGGGGAGATAGCTTCCCAAATTGCAGAAAAAGGTGATTATGAGGCATTGTACGGAATTGCCCCTTTTGTAAAACAGAATGATTTAGACAAAATTGTAAAACAAATCATAGAAAAAGGGGATTATGAAGCGGCAAGAAATATAGCTCCATTTATAAGTAAAAATATAGTAAAGGAAATTGAAGATAAATAAAAGGGGAAAGGGGTATTTTTATGATTAAAATTAAATTATTTAAAATATTTTGTATAATATTAGCAGCTGGAAGTATCTGTATTATACCAGTAAATGTAATGGAAGCGTCAAGGGCACACGGTGTTGTTAAAAATACCAGTACAGCCCAGGATATAAACACTGGCATAAACCAGAGAATGAAGAAAAAAGTTACTAGGAATAATAATGTTTCTGTAAAAAAGAAAGAGAATGGCATAATTGTAGATACAAGTTTATCTGCTGGTGACCAGAAAAAACTTTTTAAACAGTATAAAGAATATGAGATTAAAAATAAAGACGGGGTATTATATTATAACAACAAATTAGTACGTTGCTTTGCTGATATTTATGGAGTGGAAAGTTATAATGCGAATGGTGGTAAAACAATAAATTCTAAAAGTATTTATTCATATTTTAATGAAAATGGCGATGTAGATGTATGTATAAAACGTGAAAATATCAAAAACGGTGAAAAATGGTCATTTGGAAAAATTACAAACTGGACATTGTCATTAGAAGATATTGCTTTTGCCATGCCAGAGAAAGTTATAAATAAACTTCTGGCAGAAAGTGTTAAAAAAGGAAACTATAATGATATAGAAGTCCTTTTTATATATGCAGATAAAGAGAGTATAAATAGTGCTGTAAAACAGATAATGGCAAATGGTGGTTATAAGATTATTGAGGGTTTAGCATGGAATATGAATATTGAACCATCTGTATTAGGCAGGGTTGCAATAGAACTTATAGAAAAATCCCAGTATGATGTATTAACTAATATAGCTGCTTTTTTAGAAAGAAAGGATTTAGAGGAAGTTGCCAAAATTCTTTACAGTAAAAAAGAGTATAATGTTTTTTCTGGTATATCATGGGCTTTTGATAAAAGTACCATAGATAAATATGCAAAGCAATTTGCAGACAAAGGTGAGTTTGAAGCACTTTATAATATCGCATGGAATGTAAGTTCAAGTACAATAGGTGAAATTGCAAAACAGTTTGTGGAAAATAAACAATATGAAGCATTACAAAAAATAATCTGTTTTGTAGATAAAGAAGAGACAGATAAGATAGCCAGAAAACTTTATGAACAGGGTGATTTCGAAGAAATTGGCAATATTGCATGGAATATAAGCAGGGAAGTCCTTGAAGAGCTTGCAAAATTAATGACAGATAAGGAAGAATATAATGGGCTTATGTATATAATTCCGTTCATTGCATAGAGGATGGAAGTGCCAGTTATACTGTACCGGCAGACGGACGCAGGGTTTCCAGTGCCAGCACAGTATAACTGGAATTAGTGTGAAAAATGATTCTAAGACAGCATTTTTCATTACTATTTGTGCCGTGCAAAGCATGGCATGGGGATTTTTATGAAACGGACGTGATAGTTTCATTTAAACCTTGCTTTTTTACTATGTATAAAATATAATATTTATATATACAAATGTAAAGGGGTGTAAAATGGCAGAAAGAGATAAAATAGAAAAGAATTAATAAAACAGGAACAGCTTATTTTAAATATGTATGAAGAAGGCTGTGATACAGGAGCTGTTTCAAGGCTGACAAGGATTTCTATAACTACTGTTAATGATGTGCTTTCAAAAATAATAAACCAGTAGTTTTCATATGGATTTATGCCACAAGCCATACTTTGGAAATGCCAGGCGTGTATTAAGACAATATTTTTTAATAATATAGACAGAATAAACGCATGAATTCTTATATACAACAGACCGGCATGATGACGGATATCCGGCAGAAAAGTAAAGTAAAACATGCTTTTAAGGATATTCCTGGCATTGTTTTTTTGTGTTCTTGCTGGAAATGATGAATAGGAGGAATTTATGTTAAAGGTTTATTTAGCAACATGCGGCTTTGCATATATAATGTCAGGTATATGCATACTGGTTTTATTTATATTTTTAACATGCAGATGGATGTTATTGCGTATGGACAAGCATACACTTGCATACCAGAGTGATTTACTGGAAAAACACTGTGAAGAAGTACAAAATATGTACAGGCAGACAAGAGGCTGGAAACATGATTACCATGACCAGATACAGACAATGAAAGCATATCTTGCTATGGGAAGGATTAAAGAACTTTCACATTTCCTGGATGAACTGGACAAAGACCTGGTTTCTCTTGATACAGTAATTAAAACAGGAAATGTTATGATTGATGCTATTTTAAATAGTAAAATTTCACTTGCAGTATCAAGAAATATTAACATAGATGCAAAGGCAGTTGTACCAAAAGAATTTCATATGGCATTTTCGGAAATTGATTTAAGCCTTATTATTGGCAACCTTATGGACAATGCAATGGAAGCATGTGCAGCTATTAAAGACCCTGGAAAACGTTTTATACGTATTTATATAGATATACTTAAAGGGCAGTTATATATCTATATAATGAACTCTTCAGAAGGCAGGAGAAAACGTAACGGAAGGATTTATAAATCAACAAAAAACGGCAGTGGGCATGGTTTTGGGCTTATGCGGATTGACAAGGTAGTAGACCGTTATAACGGCTATCTTGACAGGCAGGATGAAGAAGGGGTTTTTGTAACAGAAATAATGCTTCCATTATAATAAAATATTATTACCATTCGTGCACGATACCTGCCATTCGTGCATTTTTTTTAATTATATGGAAATATATCCTATAATGTAATATATAAAATACCTGCTGGAAAAAATACAAAAAGAAAATCCAGCCAGAAAATTAAAAAAGGACGTGGTATATAAATGAAAGAAAATGCACAAATCCCAAACCAGGAGTTTGTACCAAAACATTATTCAATAATTAGTGATATCATATATTTTATAAGATATTTTAAAGAATATGAGCCAGTTGTACTTTTTTTCTCCATGCTGGAGATAATTTTAAGTGCAATAGTCCCTTTAACTGGAATTTATCTTCCTAAGATTGCCATAGACCTTATAACAAGAAAAGCTTCTATACAAGAGGCAGTTGTTATTCTTGTATTATTTACAGTTTTAATGGCTGCTGTATGTACATTAAAGACAGCTGTTGCTGCTGGAAAGTACAATTATTATAATGCGCAGCGTGACCATTTTATAGGGCTTCTGTTTATTAAGAAACTTAAAATCCCATATAAATACACTGAATCAGGGGATATGAAAAAAGTATACTGGAAAGCTTATGATGCACTATGCAGTGGTGACTGGTCGGCACTTTCAAGAATGGTTACAGGAACTGTAGGAATATCTATAAATATTTTGTGTTTCTTACTTTATTCTACAGTTATAGGGACACTTGATTTATGGCTTCTGCTTGTAATTGATGCTCTTGCATTTGCCAGCTATGCAATGAATTTATGCCAGATACATTATGAAGAAAGCTTTAGGGATGAATTTGCAGAAACCAATAAAAAGTATTACTGTATTTTAAACTCAATGGAGCATCCAAAAAGTGCTAAAGATATAAGGATTTTTGGCATGAAACACTGGCTTGTACAGTTAAGGGATATAGTAATTGAACAGCAGCGTGGGATAAACCAGAAGATTTTCCGTAAAAGGTCATTTTATGAAAAAGCAGGTTTTCTGCTTTCAATGGGAAGAGACCTGGGGGCTTATGCATTTCTTTTGTACCAGGCACTAGAAGGGATAATAGATGCAGGCGGTTTTGTATTATACTTTGGTGCAATTTCAGGATTTTCAGGATTTATAACAGGAATTATGAATTCCCTGGCAGAACTGCGTTCTGCTGCCAATTCGGCTGATTACCTGCGTGCTTATATGGAGCTTCCAGAAGAAGATACCAGTTCTGGCAACAGGCATGTTAGCGGACTGGAATTTCCACTCTGTATCGAGTTCAGGGATGTAAGTTTCGCATACCAGGATGCAGCAGAAGATATAGAAGATAATGGTGACATGGATAATTCCCATGAAGTAAAGAAAGAGAAGAAAAAAATATTTGACCATTTAAACATAAGGATAAATGCAGGTGAAAAAATTGCCCTTGTAGGTGTAAATGGTGCAGGCAAAACTACATTTGTAAAACTTTTATGTGGCATGTATGAACCTGATAGTGGGCAAATTCTTATTAATGGCATAGACAGGAATGAATTTCCAAAGAAAGAACTTTATGGGCTCTTTTCTGCTATTTTCCAGGAACAGCTTATATTTCCTTTTACATTAGGTGAAAATATAGCAATGGACAGGGCAGAAAACATTAATGAAAAAAGGGCATGGGATGCAATTGACAGGGCTGGGCTTAAAGAAGTTTTTGAAGAGAAAAATATAGATTTAAAAACATATATGACAAGGTATATTATGAAAAGCGGGGCAAACCTGTCAGGCGGGCAGCAGCAGCGTCTTTTACTTGCAAGGGCGCTTTATAAGGATTCACCTGTACTTGTATTAGATGAACCTACGGCTGCATTAGACCCTATTGCAGAAAGTGAAGTTTATAACAGTTATAATAAATACAGCCAGGGAAAAACTGCGCTCTTTATCTCACACAGGCTTGCAAGCACAAGGTTTTCTGACAGGATTATAATGCTTGAAGATGGAAAAATAATAGAAGAAGGCAGCCATAATGATTTAATGCAGCTTAATGGAAAATATGCAGAAATGTTCCATATACAAAGTAATTATTATGATGAGGGGGAGAAAGGATGAATACAGATTTACTGGCTAAAATCCCATTCAGGGAACATATTAAAAACATTAAAAAAATATTAAAAATTATAACTGGCATAGATAAATGGTACTTTTTATTTACGAGCATCGTACATATTATAAATGTAATTGTACCATATATACAGCTTGTTTTATCTGCTTATATACTTGATTCCATTATTGCCAGAAAAAACTTTAAAGAAGTAATTTTAGTTATAACAGGTACTCTCTTTATAATACTTTGCCTGAACTTTACAGCAAGCTCAATATGGAACAGAATGGAAGTACACAGGGAAAGGGCATTTTTACTTTATTCATGTATGACACAGACCAAAATGCTGGATATGGATTTTTCAAGAATTGACAGTCCGGAAACCAGGGAACTGCGTAACAGGATTATGACTGATAATAACTGGGGTGCAGGAATTAACTCATTATTCTGGCAGGGCAATTCAATTATTTTTGGATTTTTTAATATTATTGGTGCAGCAGTTGTTGCTTTTCCTGTTATAAATTTTTTATTTGATTCTGGCCACTATTATGTAATTATTATATTTATTATATTAACGGTAATCCTTATAGTATCTATGAGAGCAGGCGTATATTTTAAAAAGAAGACGCTTAAGTTTATGTTCAGGAAAATAGATGATGATGAAAAAGAAGAATTTATTACACTTTCATGGCATTTTGCTTCTGGAAACGGGTTCAATTATAAAAATGTCAAAGATATAAAGATTTATGAAAGTTATGGACTTATGGAACGCTGGTGCATTGATGCGTTCAGTAATAAAAAACACCGTAAACATTTAAAAGATTCTGCTATTGGATGGGCTGGCCAATATGGTTCAGCTGATTTTGCCATGAGTGCTATAAGGGGATGTGCTTACCTTGCAGTAACTCTTGCCGCAGTTGCAGGCAAAGCAGGTACAGGAGATATTATCAGGCTTGCAGGATGTCTGGATAAATTAATTTCATCCGCTTACGGTCTGGTAAATGATATGGCTGAGTTTGCACTTACTGCCAGAAAACAGGCAAGCACTATTGAACTTCTGGAACTTGATGATGAAATGTATAAGGGAAAACTGCCTGTTGAAAAACGCAGTGACAATGAATACCAGGTTGAATTTAAAAATGTTACATTTTGTTATCCAGGAAGCAGTGAACCTGCATTAAAGGATTTTTCCATGAAACTAAAAATTGGTGAAAAACTTGCAGTTGTAGGTATGAATGGCTCTGGCAAAACAACAATGATTAAACTTTTATGCAGGCTTTATGACCCTGACAGCGGAGAAATACTTCTAAATGGAGTAGATATACGCAAATTTAAAACAGATGAATACAGGCAGCTTTTTTCTGTTGTCTTCCAGGATTATATGCTGTTTCCATTCCAGCTTGCACAGAATGTTGCAGCAGACACAGAATATAATGAGGTTCTTGCCAGAAAATGCCTTGTAGATGCTGGCTTTGGAGAACGTATAAGTGGTGGTGGAATGGAAATGGAAACGTATCTTTATAAAGATTTTGATGATAAAGGCATTGAAATATCTGGTGGTGAAGCACAGAAAATTGCTATAGCAAGGGCAATGTATAAAGATTCACCCTTTGTACTTCTTGACGAGCCAACAGCAGCACTTGACCCTCTGGCAGAATATGAGATTTATACTAATTTTGATAAAATCATTGGCACGAAAACGGCAATCTATATTTCCCACAGGCTTTCATCCTGCCAGTTTTGTGAAAAAATTGCAGTATTCCATAAAGGAACCCTGGTACAGTATGGAAACCACAAAGAACTGCTGGAGGATAAAAACGGCCAGTATTATGAAATGTGGAATGCGCAGGCACAATATTACCAGAAAGAATAACTGGGATTTTTATGAAACGGGCGTGGGAAACCTTTCCACCATTATTTACAAGATAACTGGATTTGTGTTACAATTAGAACAAAAATATATAAATCAGTTATATTATAGTAACAGGATACTATAATAACTTAGTATAAGGTGGTGACAGAAATGGACATTCTTGAGTATTTAAAAAAGCGCCAGAATGAACTTGAATATAATAGCCATCCAATGTCAGACAAGGATGAGGGGTTTAAGTATTTGTACTGTTACGGGCTTGGTGTTATGGCAGTTGGCAATTTAAAGGCGGTTACAGAACTGCAGCATTCTTTTGAGACAGTGCTTGACAGTATCTGTATACAGCAGAAGAACAGAAACCAGATTATTGTTGATATTAATAATTACTTTGATTTCAGGATTTCTGAGTTTTTTAAAAGGATTAACAGCAAGGAAGCACAGTACTGTTTTATGGCTGATATTTATAAATTGTACAGGCTTGCTTTATGGTCACAGGATTATTGCAGAGGCATACTTGGCAACTATTTAAAAGTTTTCAGGTTTTCAGATGCAGAGTGCCAGTTTTTTGAGAATTTTAATAAGGCAGCACAGGAGGGAAATGTTGAGGCAGCAGTTACATATTACAAGGAATTCCAGAGTGAAGGCTATGATATAAGTTACCAGACCCTTGTGTACTTTTTCCCAGAATTTGAAATGGAAGAGCATTATAATGATATAAATATAAAACCAGGAAAGACCGTAGTTTTTGACAAGCCTGTTGTAATTGATGGTGATATTAAAGTAGAGCGTGGGGGTTCGCTGCTTATAAATGGTGCTTTTGTAAATATGAGAGGTTCTGTCAGCACAGTTGGCGGAAGGATACGCCTAAATGGCGCAAGAATAAGGGTAGAAGAGTGTGGAAACAGTTTCTGGATGGATTTTAAGGAAACAGCAGTTGTAAATATAGAAAATTCTTATATAGATTGTGGCAGGAAATGTGGTTTCCTGCGTCAGGAAGCAGGAAGGCTTATTATTAATGGAAGTGAGATAAAAAGGACAACAGGGGAAAGGGCAGTAAGCTTTAACGGGCTTTCATCACTTATAGAAAATACAGGGTTTTTTAATAATGTTTCTGGTGCAGTAGGAATATATGGTTCTGCTAAAATGGTTATGAACCAGTGCAATTTTAATGATGGCATGGCAGATTATGGCGGGGCAGTTTATTCTGAATCAATTGGAAATGTTAAAATTGAAAGATGTATTTTTAACAGGTGCAAGGCAAATTATTTTGGTGCAGCAGTATATTTTAAATACCAGAAGTTCGGGCAGTATGTACGTGGATGTGAATGTAATGCCTGTGAACCACAGGATTCAGGTATTTTTAATGTGTATGAAGATGATATAGAACTTAAAGTGCGTTAAAGGAGGGGTGGCAATGATTTTAGATACACTTACTAAGTTTAATATGAGGCGCAAGCTCTGGATGACACCAGAACATCCTTTAAGTATGATGTCAATGGATTTTAAGGTTATGTACAGTGCTGCCCTTATCCTGCAGGCACAGGTTGGTAAGAAGACAGGGATGCTTAATAACTATGAGCTGGAACGCCTTGTCAAAGCAGGATTTAAAATGGATTCAACCAGCTTTGCCTGGGCACTCCGTACATCAGGGGATAATGCGGCAGTTGTGGATTATCTGCTTGATAATTTGAAAACTGACAGGGAACGTGCATTTTTTATAATGGATCTGGTGAATGTTTCAATAAATGACGGGAATATAGAGGAAGACAGCAGGAAGTCTATAGAACTTTTTGCGAAAATGTTCGGGGTGCCAGCAGAAAGAACAAGCCTGCTGCAGAGGTTTATTGAATATGCATATGGGGAAGATATACGTGAGTGCCAGAGGTTTGCAGCATTGATAGAAGAAAGGGTGCCTGGTATTGGTATCACTGATTTGAAATACTATATAATGCAGATTACTGAAACTACTGATTTTACGCAGAAAATACTTGATGAGAAAAAGAACTTCAGGCTGATTGACAGATGCAATATCTATGAAGATATTGTTTTAAATGCAGGAATGACGCTTGTAATAGATAATGCTGTTGTAAGGATATTTGGCAATATACTGCTAAATGGCGGGCATCTTGTTATTAATAATTCTAAAATAGTGCGTAAATCAGACAGCCACCGGGCATGCATAAACCTGCAGGCAAGAGGCAGCAGGGCAGAACTTTATTCTGTTGAGGCTGACTGCCGCAATTATGGTATGTTTATAAGGGCAGAGGAAGGTACTGTTATTATAGAAAATTCTAATATTTACCATACTTCGAGGGGTGCGGCAGTACGTTTCTGGGGAAAGGGGCTGGCAATAAAAGGCACAGGGTTTTATGAGTGCTATTCACCAGAAGATGGTGGTGCAGTTATGGCAAGAGGAGGCAAAAATATTATAGAAGACTGCCATTTCCATGACTGTGAGGCAAAGCGGGGTGGTGCAATATATGGCACAAATGGCACTGTTATATCAGGATGCCGCTTTACAAGATGCAACGTAGCAGATTATGGGGCAGCAGTATATTATTCAGGTTCATTAGAGGGCAGGGCATCCAGGCTTGAATATTCAGACTGCCATCCGTCAGGTGCTGAAATTGTACAGCATCTTACTTCACAAAGGGAAGTTATAATAAAAGGGGAATACCATATTGGTTTGTCCACTATAATTGACTGCCCTGTATCAGTAGGGTCTGGTGGAAGGCTTGTAATTGAGAATGCTAATATTTATCTTAATTATCCGTTGCGCTGTCTGGGAAGCCTTATAATTAGCAATGTAAGAATTGTGTCTAACCATCTTGAAGGCGGGGATATGTTATACCTGGACAATGCCAAAGAGTGCAACATACACCATTGTGAACTGGATGGCATGTTGAAGACAGGTGGTATTAATTTATTAAATACACGTATAAGCATTACTAAGTCACTTTTCCGCAATATGGATGGAGGCAGGGCGGTTTATAATGCCTACCAGCCTGAAATATCAGACTGTATATTTAATTTCTGCCAGAAAGGTGCAGTTTATAGCCAGGGTGGCAATATAGAAAGATGTGTTTTTATAAACTGCCGCGCTAAAAGCGGGGCTGGAGTACAGATGTATGGAAGAAAAGGTATTATAAAGAACTGTATATTCAGGAGATGTGTTTCAGAATATAGTGGAGGGGCTGTTGACAGGGTGGCAGGCATGAGGGTTGAAAAATGTACATATGAAGACTGCAGGCCAGATAATATTTCGTAAGCCGGGAAGATATTTAAAATCTGCAGTTTTGCCAGATAATAAAGGGACAGTATATATTAATACAAAAATATAACACAGGGGTACAGACCTGTGTTATATTTTTGTATTAATATAATAATTATATTTATTCCCTGTTTTCTTCTTCTTTATCTTCGTGCTGGTTTTCCTCATCATTATCTTCCCTTGGAAGCAGATGGAGTTTAACCTTTTCTATACGGGTTTTGGATGATTCAATAACAGTGTATCTGGCATATTTATCTTCTGCTGATTCCCCTGCACCTGGAAAATGTCCAAGCAGGTTTATTATATGGCCAGCTATTGAATCATAGTCTTCAGATTGTATTTTTATTCCGAGTACCTCATCAATATCATCAAGTTTTGCAATTCCAAGCAGGATATAGTTTTCATCATCAATTTTTGTAATTTCATCTTCTTCATTAGAATCATATTCGTCACGGATATCACCAACTATTTCCTCAATCAAATCTTCTATAGTAAGTATACCAGATGTTGAACCATATTCATCAAGGACTATTGCCATTGTTATAGAATTCTTTTTCATTTCAAAAAACAGTTCAGATATTTTTTTATATTCATAAGTAAAATAAGCTTCCCTCATTACATCAGTAATACGGAATTCTTCTTTAGCACCATGATAAAAAAATACATCTTTAAGATTCACTATTCCAAGTATATTGTCGCGGCTGTCATCAAATACTGGCATACGTGAATATTTTTCTTTGGAATAACATTCTATAAGCTCGTCATATGACAGGCCTACACTGGCAAATTCTACATCCATTTTAGGAACCATTACATCTTTTGCAAGAGAGTCACCAAAGTCTACAACATTGGTAATCATTTTTCTCTCTACTGTTTCAATTACGCCCTCTTCGTGGCTTAAATCAAGTATTGTACGAAGTTCATTTTCAGTAATTGCTGGACGTTCCTGGCCATTTGTCTGGAAAATACCCATAAGGGCATTGGAAAGCTTGTCAAACAGAAAAGAAAGAGGATAAAGCAGACTGGTAAGTGTGTATACAGGTTTTGCATAGGCAAGTGCCATTTTCTCGCTGTTCATTGATGCAAATGATTTAGGCACTATTTCACCAAATATAATTACAAGAATTGTAAGTATACCAGTAGCAAGTCCTGTAACAGCGCTTTCCATTGCTGTTAAACCAGCTTTCTTTGCCAGGCCTATGGCAAAGGAGGTTGTCAATGAGGATGCAGAGAGATTCACTATGTTATTGCCTATAAGTATTGTGCTTAAAAGCTTTGTAGGGTTTTCAACAAGTTTAAGTACAAGAGCAGCGTTTCTAACACCTTCATCCGCCATAGACTTTATGCGCATTTTACTAACAGTTGTAAGACATGTCTCTGCTGATGAAAAGAATGCAGAGAGCAATAGCAGGATAAGTAATATTGCTATCCTCGACACGTCAGAATCCAAATAATCACTCCATTCAAATAAATCTATTGTTTATGTACGACAATAAATATTTTAACGGTGAAATAGGAAATTGTCAAGCCTGCCATTACAATGAAGAAAAAATTTAATGGATATTTTATATATGGAATAATTTTTGGCATAAAACATACCAAAAATCCCCGAATTGAACTGGCTGTGAATAGTAACCAAAATATACCTTAAAAAGTGCATAATGTACCATATATATAAACTTTTTGGAAATTTTTTGTTATAATTATTCAAATAATAATTATAGTTATTCAAATAATAATTATAGCAGTATTTTCTACTATTATAGAAAGCGGGTGATATAATGCTAGGAGGGTCTGTATTTATAGCATTGGCAAGGTTTATAATAAGTGTTGCAGGTGTAATTATATTTTATGTACTAATAAGTATGCCACGTTTTGATACAAAAAGGATGGTATTATTTTATTCGTGCTTTTCAGTTGCTGTTTCAATAATGCTTTGTATCTGGTACATAAAAGACTGGGAAAACTGTATAAGGATGGGTCCGTTTACTGCATATATGTGTTTTGCGGTGTTTGCTATATTTATGAGCAATGATTCACTTTTTTTATCTGTATATAAACTTGCGCTTGATTTTTACCTGCTTGCATTATTTTTAATTGGTTCTATAGAAATTTCAGTTATTTTCTTTAACAGAAATGTATGGGCAGATATAATTGCACGCATTATTTTAATTATAATTATGGCATATTTTATAAATAAGTATTTGAAAGTACCTGTTAAAGAGTTTAGTATTTATGTGGAAGAGGAACTTGACTGGTTTAGTGCAGCGGTTATGATAATGAGCCTTGTATTTGGCATAGGCTATATTTTAAATCCAGGGCTTGAGCATACCCCGTTCAGGATGTTCCAGATTGGGATGAACCTTTTTCTGACCGGAATACTCCAGGTGCTTATATACAGGCTTTACCTGCATATTGGAAAGGAACAGGAATACCAGAGGGAAAACCAGCTTATGCAGATGAACCACAGGCTGTTAGAGAGACAGATGGAGATTTTAGATGAATCCGTGGCATCAAGCAGAAGGATATGCCATGATATCAGGCACCATAACACAGTTATTGCGGAGTTTGCACAAAGAAAACAGTATACGGAACTGTTGCAATACCTTAAAGAATATGAAAAAATAACTAATATCGGGGTAAATAAATTTATCTGTGCCAATACAGCAGTTAATAATATTCTTTGTGCATATACAAGAAAGGCAGAAAAAGAGAATATAAATGTCACTATGGATGTGGATATGGAAAGAAAGTTTCCAATACCTAATATTGACCTTGTAACAATATTATCTAATGCTTATGAAAATGCAATTTATGGATGTATGGAGGTTTTGAAACATGAAGAAAAGGAATGTTTTATTAATATTTTTATAAAAAGAAAGAAGAATAAACTTGTTATCTGCTGCAGTAATACATGCCAGGCAGAAACGGAAATTATGCATGGACAGCCAAAACCTGAATTTACAGGAGGAATTGGTGTTTCAAGTATTATAAAAACAGCAGAAAAGTATGGCGGTGAATATGATTTTAAAAATGATAACGGGATTTTTGTGTTCCGTCTTATAATGAATATACCACAATAATTATTCCAGAAGTTGGGAAAATATGGCAAAGGAGTGCAGGAAATGTATCTGATAGCGCTTTGTGATGATGAAGCAGATGCAATCCAGAAGACAGAATATATGCTTGGAAATTACCAGAGAAAACACAAGTGGCTGGATTTTGCAATAGAGCATTTTGAAAATGCGGACATGCTTCTTAATAAGGCAAAAAAAGAAAATTATATGCCTGACTTAATATTAATGGATATTTATATGCCAGATAAACTTGGCACGGAGGCTGCTAAAGAACTGCGCAGCATAGGAAATGAAAGCAGGATTATTTTCCTTACCGCATCCAGGGAACATGCACTTGATGCCTTTGGCGTGGGTGCAGTGCAATATCTTGTAAAGCCAGTGTATGAAGAGGATTTATTCAGGGCGCTTGATACCATTTTAAAGGATATAACAGAGGAGCGTAACAAGTATATTCTTTTAAAGACAGATGGCAGGATACAGCGTATATATGTAAACAGCATTGTGTATTGTGAAGCACAGAGAAAAACACAGTACCTGTATCTTGAAGATGGAATAAAATATACCTTGCACCTGACTATGGCAGAAATCTATGGAATGTTATCCTGCTACCAGGAATTTGTAAGGACAGGGGCGTCTTATATAGTAAACCTGGAATATATTGACAGCCTGAATGCACAGTATATCAGTCTTGTTACAGGAAAGAAAATATATTTGCCAAGGGGAACATATAAAGGTTTAAAAGAGCAGTATTTCAGATATTATTGCGGGGGGGGGATGACTTAACTGGTAAATAACAATATAAACCAGTACAGTAAGCCATCCAGGTACAGACATAAATTTACAAAGGCTTTTATTGAAAGGAGCAATGACAAATGGATAAACAGGAAAAAAACTTTGACAGTATGGTGTGGGAAGGTATACAAAAGGCATTGTATATTTCAGATGGAAGAGAAGAAAATGGGTTAAGGAACCTTCTTATTAATGATATTATAGATGCCAGGAAAAGGGAAGGAATTACACAGAGACAGCTTGAGAGCATGAGCGGTGTAAAACAGCCTATTATATCAAGGATGGAAAGAGGTGCAACAGACCCTAAGCTTTCTACAGTGCTGAAAATATTAAATTCATTTGGAAAAACATTGCAGATAGTGCCATTACAAGAGATTGAGAAATAAGGACAGGTTAAAACATGGCAAATACATATTCAAATCTTATTATTAATTTAGCGTTACTATTCACAGCTACGCTGTTCATAGTAACTAGCAGTGCTTTCAGCACTGGTTATGTACACATTTTGCACAAAAAACGTGCAAAATGGCACCGAAG
>JAAWKM010000076.1 GCA_022797375.1 Lachnospiraceae bacterium | reverse complement strand
GAAACAGTACAGGTTCTTCTTACAACGCCTGATTATGACTGGGAACGTATAGGCTTCTGGGTAAATGAGGGTCCTGCTGTAATTAAACGTGGTGGAAAGATTTATCTTACATATTCTGCAAGTGACACAGGTGTAAATTATTGTATGGGAATGCTTACAGCAGATGAAAATACGGACTTGCTTGACCCTCTTTCATGGAAAAAGGAAAGGTATCCGGTTCTTAAGACAAGTAATGAGCTTGAAATATATGGTCCAGGACATAATTCATTCACAGTGGATGAAGAAGGCAATGATATACTTGTTTACCATGCACGTAAGGAAACAGAGATAACGGGAGACCCTCTCTATAATCCTAACCGTCATGCAATGCTTATGAAGATTAAATGGGATGAAAATAACAGACCCGTATTCTCATATGATAACTAAAATTAAAATTGTGAATTGTGAAAATATAAGGTTTTCATTATTTGTGGCGGCTAAGCCGCCATATTTTGAAGTGTGAAATGGGAGGAATTGTAAATGGCAGACTTATTTATTAATGAAGAGAATGAGCTTGGAAAGATTGAACCAGAGATTTATGGACATTTTTCTGAGCATCTTGGAAGGTGTATTTATGAGGGTATTTATGTAGGTGAAAACTCTGATATACCTAATGAAAATGGTATGAGGACAGATGTTGTTGAGGCACTTAAAGAGCTGAAAGTTCCTGTACTGCGCTGGCCAGGTGGATGTTTCGCTGATGAATACCACTGGAAAGATGGCATTGGAGAGAAAACGGCCAGAAAGAAAATGATTAATACACACTGGGGAGGTGTTGTAGAAGACAACAGTTTTGGCACAAATGAGTATATGGAACTTTGCCGCCAGCTTGGGTGTAAAACATATATCAATGGAAACCTGGGGAGCGGCACTGTACAGGAAATGTCAGAATGGGTTGAGTATATGACATTTAATGGTGTTTCACCAATGGCAGATTTAAGGGCAGCTAATGGGCATAAAGAGCCGTGGACAGTTGATTTCTTTGGTGTTGGCAATGAAAACTGGGGATGTGGCGGCAATATGACACCAGAGTATTATGCTAATGAATACCGCCGTTACCAGACTTATGTAAGAAATTATGATAAGAATAAATCAATTAAAAAGGTATGCTGTGGTGCTAATGTTGATGATTACCACTGGACAGAAGGTGTGTTAAAAACGGCATTTGACCATGGCAAGAAATTCCATGGTTTTATGGACTATCTTTCACTCCACTATTATGTGCATCCAGAGGGCTGGAAGAGGAAAGGCAGTGCAACAGTTTTCAGTGACAAGGTATGGTATAAGACACTCTATAAAGCACTTTATATGGACAAGCTTGTCACAAGGCATGGTGCAATTATGGATAAATATGACCCTGGCAAAAAGATTGGCATGTGCGTGGATGAATGGGGTGCATGGTATACTAATGAGCCTGGTACTAACCCTGGTTTCTTATACCAGCAGAATACAGTACGTGATGCACTTATTGCGGGTATAACTCTTAATATATTTAATAAACATTGTGACAGAGTGAAGATTGCTGCACTTGCACAGATGGTCAATGTGCTTCAGGCTGTACTGCTTACAGAAGGTGCAGATATGGTTAAGACACCAACTTACCATGTAATGCATATGTACCGTTACCACCAGGGGGCAAAGCTTCTTGAAAGTGCAGTTACAGGAGCAGGTGAAACAGGTACAAAGAAGTGGAATGTTCCAAAGATTACAGAGTCAGTATCTAAGGATGCAGACGGTGTAATTACTATTACATTAAACAACCTTTCAATAGAAGCTCCAGAGGATATTAATATAAGGCTGGCTGGCACTGGTTATAAGGTTACAGAGGCAAAGGTTGTCACAAATCCTGATATACGTGCATACAATACATTTGAAGTGCCCGAAGAAGTTACAGAAAGGGATTTTAAGGACTATACAGAGAGTGAAGGCAGCATTGCTGTGAAACTTCCTTCTAACAGTGTTACAATGCTGCGTATAAAGAAATAAGGATAACAGGGATTTTTATATGGCAGATATATGTAAAAGATGTCTGCTGCGCGATATGGCAGAGGCAGACCAGAAAATGCTTGAAAAATACAGGGATGCAATAAAAGAGGCTGACCGTGTGGGAGAAGAGGAATATGAGAGAAGGCTTGCAATTTGTAAAGAATGTGAACTCCTGAATGCTGGTACTTGTGGTGCATGTGGCTGTTATGTAGAGCTGCGTGCTGTAGCAAAAGCTGGCAGATGCCCATACAAGAAATGGCAGATAGTATAGACTATCTGCCATATTTTTATACGGGTGCATAGTTAATTGCTACATTAATATCCTGCCCATAATTGCCAAACGCTTTCCCATAAAGTGTAAGCCCCCCTGTTTGTTTGGCATTATTGTCCACTGCAAATTTAAGGCGTATGTTGCTGCGGTAATCAAGCTCCAAATCATTAATACTAATATCGGAAATCTTTAACCCGTCAATAAAAGTTCCTTTGCGGTTGACAACCAGAAGTTTAAGAAGTCCATACTGGTTCCAGTTTTCGGGCCACCATCCTGGGGTAAAAAGCCCCTTCACATCCCCGAAGTCCCCAGGTGAAGTCCAGCTTCCAAGGCGTATATCATTGAGGTAAAACTCTATATCAGATGGCCATTCGTTGTTGCTGCCAGGTGCTTCAGAACCAAGTTCCATGGTAATTGAAATTTTTGTTATCTTCTGGAACCTTGGTATAAAATTAGGTATGACATATTCCACGTATCCTTTGGAGAACCAAAGAATATCTGCGTCGTATCTGTCTGGATGTTCAAAATATCTTGAATCATCTACTTCCCCTATTAAAGCTTTGCTTGATGCAAGACCGCACGTTGGCACAATATTAAAACCAGTATAATGGCCGATTTTGATTTCAGAGTTATACACATCTTCATTAGCAGACTGTTCCTCAAGGTCAATCAGTATTCTGTCCCAATGGATAGAACAGATTTTCTGGTTGCCATGTACGACTGACTCTGCAGAAGTGCTTATCAGCCCGCAGTTTTCAAGTTTCTTGATATGCCCTGTTAAAGCTCCGTTAGTAATATTAAGACGGGACGCAAGTTCCTTCATGCTCATATTACTGTTTTCAAGCAGGATATTTAAAATCTGGATACGGACATCAGACCCAAGTGCTTTAAATATCTCAAGTCCTTCTTCTAGTGATGTAATATGTAACAAAGTGATACCTTCTTTCCTCTTAATATTTAACCTTAAGGTTATTGGCAAGCCAGCATTACATGTGAACAGGTATTCTGGCCTGTAAATATCCAATTCATTTACATTATATATAAAAAATGGCATATAGTCAAATAAATCTAAATAAATTTAGGTTTTTTTGTTAATTATGCCGGTATACGCAAAGCCTTATAAAACATGGAACAAATATAACTTGTATAGTATTAACAATAATTAAAATAATAATTATATAAAATAATTTACACAAATATAAATATATTTAAAAATGGCAAGCTTTCTTCTGGTGTCAATAAAAACAGGACAAAGCCTGGGCTTTGTCCTGTAGTATTACAATATATAACAAATACTTCTATTTTTTTACTTTAACTTTTGTTGTTACTTTAAATTTGCCACATTTAGCTGTTATTTTAGCTGTTCCAGCCTTTTTGCCAGTAGCCTTTCCTTTTGAATTAATAGAAAGGACAGATGGCTTTGAGGAAGTCCATTTTACATTGTTTGTTTTAATTCCTGAGCCTTTAACTTTAAATGTTGCAGACTTCTTTATTTTAATTGAAGAAGTCTTTTTAGAGAATTTAAGTGAGGCTTTTTTAACTGTTATCTTCTTTGACAAGTCAAATGTTTCACCATTAGCTGTAACAACAGCAGTAATTGTGGCTGAGCCTGCCTTATTTGCATTAATAGTGCCTGTTTCATCAACAGATGCAACAGAACTGTCAGAAGAGTTGTAAATTACAGTATAATCTATTCCAGTTTCAATACTTAACTTTGATGTATTTGCTGTATCACCACCAGCATAAATTGTGCTCTTAGTAGAAACAAGTTTTATATTAGGATGTGAGTTTTTAACGGCGTTGTATTTAGAAGCGATTGTAACAGCATCTAATGCAACAGAGTAAAACTCGATATCATCAAAACTTGCATCAGCAATATCTTCATCAGAGGCAAGCGTGCCACTTCCAATACGTATATCATTTATCTGTGAAATAACATTGCTTGCAAGCCCTGTTGTTAAATTAATATCATTGTTGTTTCTAGGGTCTCCATTTACAAATACCTTAATACCATCAGATGCTACAGTGTATGTTACATATGACCACTCGCCAGGTTCAGGTACAAGGCCTATTGAACCTTTTGCAGTTGCCTCATGGCTCTTGAAGTCTGCAAATATGCCAGCACAAAGGGATGTGGAAGGAAGGCTGTCATATGTAGCTGTAGATTTAGCTTCAAAAAGTGCTGACTCTTCTGATGCAGAACTGCCAGTTTTTACCCACATGCTTACTGTAAAGCCTGATGTATTAACATCACTGAACATAGTGGATGGAAGTGCAAGGAAATTTTTGCCCTGTTCACCTTTGCTGTTTTTAATTTCAAGTACATTGCCAGCAAGAGGGGAGGCAACTACAGATGCACTGCCATTAAGGGTTGCTGCCTTGCCACTTGTACCACTGTCTGCCACTTCTGTCCCGCTTATAGTTTCAAAATCATATTTATAATCAGGAAGGATTTCCGCTGGCATTACAGTTGTTGTAAATGTCTTTTTCTCTGTGGCACTGCCATATGTTACATTAGCAGTTAATGTAACTTCCTGTGCTGTTGAAGGACGTGTTACTTTACCATCATTAGCAATTACCGTTTCAAAACTTGATGACCATGTTACTTTGGCACCATTAGAAGTTTCTGGTGGAAGAATAATATCAGATAATGTTTTCTCTGGTACAGTATTAGAAGTAACAAGTTCACTTATTGCCCTGGCTGCTGACTCTGAGTCAGGTACATTGTATAAGTCTTTCTTCACACCCCAGATAGTCATATTGTTAGTGCCAATAGCAGTAAATGTCATAACTTTATTACATGCTTCTGATTCATCGTGCTGTGCAAAGAATACACCACTATATGTGACACCACCAATAACAGCACTCATATAACAGGTATTATCTTTAACTGTCCATGTACCTGTTGCACTTCCAGAAATTGTACCATCAGCATTCAGCTTTATATCTGTAGCATTAGTAACATTTCCCATGTCATTTTTTGTGCCATGGTTTACAAATTCATATTCACCAGCTATATCATTCATGGAATAACCTGTTGCAGAGATTTCATCCCCTTTATTTTCAAATACTGCTGTTACAGGCCAGCCTTCTTCATTAAGGAACTGCTGGTGCACACGCAGCTGGTGGAACTCACCTGAATCACTGAAACGTGTGTGGTATATAAGGTATCTCTTGCCGTCTTCATCAATAAATGCTGAGTTATGGCCAGGTGCTTTATATGCCTTCTCATAACATGAGAACTTATGGTTGCCCATCACCTTAATTCCAATGCCTGTATTATCAACCTTTCCTGTAAGTGCTGCATTATTGCCTGCGGCATCAAGGTAAGGGCCATCAGGTGATTTTGAACGGAAAAGGCGCATATTGTAGCCGCCATCTGCTACAAGTGATTCATAGGTAACATAAAGGTAATAATAATCTGATCCGCTGTCATAAAGTATGTAAGGCGCTTCGCCAGACTTAGTATAACCCCCGGAAATACGTGTGCCAAAATATTCATCTACAATAAGCCCGTCAGCTGTTACAGAATTTTTACCTGGATAAATTGCCTTGCCAGTTGCAGGGTCAATCTGGAGTATAAAAATACCACCAGACCATGAACCATATGTCATCCAGAGTTTTCCTGTCTTATCATAGAATAATGTCGGGTCAATGGCATTTGGCGCATAGCTCGTGTTATATGCTGTAGCTCCTGATAAGAACCATTCATCATTAACACCATCTTTAAGGGTGCCATCTTCAATAAGGCTGCTTATATTAGTATTAGTATAATGTGTGTCAATATTGCTTCCATAATCATAGGCTTCATTTTTGGTAAATCCTGAATATATAAGAGTATCAACACATTTATATGGTCCTTCAGGCTTCTGTGATACACCAAAGGCTATAACAGAGCGCTTATATGTAGATGTTGTGCAGAAATACATCATATATGCACCTTTGCTGCCATCTTCATTAATATAATCCTTATTATAGAAGGCATCAGGTGCCCATACAGAGAAACCGCTGGCTTTACTGTCACAGTCATTTTCCCCTGCCCATTTAAAAGGTTTTGCAAGGTTCTTTGAAAGGTCGCCAAATAATGCATTGTTTTTAGCATCATAACCATTAGTGAACCTGGTCCAGTTTACAAGGTCAGTAGATTTGGCAGCATCTATATGTGAGCCAAATGCATAATATGTGCCATCTGCTGCTTCCATAATGGAAGGGTCATGTACAGAAACACGTGCAGGAGAAGTTGTCAGTGTTGAAACTGAAGCCGCTTCTGCAACAAGGGCATTAAATGCCAGATGTGTACATGCCGGTGCAGCTGCAAGAGTGGCAGCTAACAGGCATGAAGTTAATTGCTTGGAAATTTTTCTCATCGTGCTTATACCTCCTTAAAATAATCAAATCAACTGATGATACAGATTGCTACATTGCTCCGCAATTCCCGCAATCCTGCAAACACCTCCAATCCCGCATATTTGCAGGCAAATATGCTTCTTGCCAGTGTTTGGCGGGTCAATCCAGCAGATAGCAATTTGCATGTGAACATGTATTGCTATCTGCTTTTTACCCTGGCATCATCAAATATAGCTAATTAAAGATTAGCATATTCCGGCAAGGTTTACAATAAAAAAATAAACAAAAAACTAAAATAAATTAAACTGGTTAGGTAATTTGTATAAAAATTCTATATAAATTCTTGTTGAATATTGCATATTTCCTATGAATTAGTTATAATGGTGTACAAACAATAAAATATTTTTGGTTTTTCTAAACTTGTTTATGCCAGTACATCATTCTTATTGTGCATAGCTGGATGTTATATGTAATTATGGTGCACAGGTATGCCAACAGGTGTAGTGCTGTGGCATTGTTGTTGTAAAATTTTTGAGAGGAGAAGTTGTTATGAGGAAAAAGAAGTTTATTGTACCAGCTCTTATTGCTGCCCTTGCAGTTACATCACTTGGATGTAATGTGAGTGGAAGCAAAGCAGAGGACACTGGAAGTCCAGATGCCGTAGTTCCGGCCCAGAGCACAGGGACACTTGCAGAAGATGAAGTTGCATTGGAGAGGAACATTGCAAGTAACCCTATAGGTGGTTATGACACAGATGGCAATCTTATATATGGCGGGGATCCTGCCATAATGGTTGACGGGGATACAGTATACCTTTATACAGGGCGTGATGTTGCGAAGGGCAATGCATACAGCATTACAGGCTATATATGCTATTCCAGCAAGGATTTAAAAGAATGGAAATATGAAGGCCCTATTATGGAAGCTAAGGATATCCCTTGGAGGACAGCAGACGACCAGGCATGGGCAGCACAGACAATTAAGTATAAGGACAAATACTATTTTTACTATTGTACATGGGATAAAACCGCGGAAGGAAAGCAGTCAATAGGTGTGGCAGTATCAGACAGCCCTACAGGCCCGTTTGTGGATAAAGGTGAGGCAATAGTAAAGGGTACAGACACAGGCAAACCAGACCATCTGCCAGCAAACCATTTAAGCAACTGGAATGATATTGACCCTACAGCATGGATTGAAACAGATGAGAATGGTGAAGAACACCGTTATCTTGCATGGGGCAACACCATATATTACGTATGCGAGCTTAATGAGGATATGCTTACTGTAAAAGATTTGAATGGTGACGGCAAGATTACATGGGGCACATCATCCAAAGATGCAGATATAATCCAGAAAGATGTTTTTGAGTTTACAGAAGCCCCTTGGATTTACAGGCGCCAGGATGAAAGTGGCAAGTATTATGGAAAATACTACCTGTTTTATGCACAGAAATGGAGAGAACAGTCTGCATATGCCATGACAGATGACCTTATAGATGGTACATGGGAGTTTGGCAATGTCCTTATGCCTCCAAATGCAACTTCAAATACAAGCCATATGGGTGTATTTGACTTTAAAGGCAAAACATACTTTTTGTACCATAATGGCGCACTGCCAGGGGGCAATGGATACCGCCGTGTAGCAAACCTTGCAGAAGTCCACTTTAACGAAGATGGCACTATACAGGAAATACCAGAAACAGCAGCAGGGCTTTTTGGCAACACATCAGAACTTTATACAAATTCAGGTGAGAAACTTTCACATAAGACATTAAGGAATTCAAATGCAGATGGCGATTATCCTATTTTCCTTGAAGCAGGTTCAGGTTATGGGACTGAAGAAGCTGATGCACAGTGGCTTTTTATGGATGGCAAGTCAGACAAGAGCAAGCCTGGATATGTATCTATCCAGTCTGAAAATAAGCCAGGCTTATATATAACAGCACAAAACAGTACAGATGTAATGCTTGCACAGGATACAGACAATACAGCAGACACATCTGCAAAGCAGACATTCAGGTCAATAAAAGGTCTTGATGATGTAAAAGGCATATCATTTGAAAGTGTTGCATATCCTGGTAATTACCTGTCCATATATAATGGCAAGCTTGTTCTTTCAGATGGAAGTGATAAGACAGCTGCAACATTTTATCTTGGATTTGATGAAAATGACACATCTTTGCGCTCAATTGCTGCTACAATAAGTAAGAAGCAGTTCCATGTGGGTGACAAGATTGATACTAACAATGTTAAAGTTACAGCAGTTTATGCAAATGGAACAAAAAAAGAAGTTACAGATTTCACAAGCAATGCATCAGGATTAGATACTTCAAAGGCTGGTGCACAGGCGCTTCAGATTACATATTCAGAAGGAGGTGTTACAAAGTCAGCAAGCCTTGAGATAAAAATTGTGGCAAAAGCTGCAAAGGTTAAAAATTTAAAGGCAAAAGTTTCAGGCAAGAAGACCAAGACTGTTAAACTTACATGGAGCAAGGCTTCAGGTGCAAAAGGCTATGAGGTATACTATAGCACAAAGAAAGGCAAAGGTTATAAGTATATTGCCGAGACGGAAGACAAGGATTATTTATTTGAGGACACAGACAAAGTGCTTAAGTCAGGCAAGACATATTATTTCAGTGTAAGAAGCTTTAAATCATTTAATGGCAAAACAGAATATAGTGCATATGCATCCGTAAAAGTTAAAATCAAGAAATAACCATATATGCCTTATACATGGTGTAAAGGCTGGTTTGAAATAATTTTAATCCTTATATATAGCTTTTGTTAATTTTGGTGGTTTTTACTATATTCTTTGCAAGAAAAACACAATTTATACATATTTTTCACATAAAGTATTGACAAACATTGTAGCAAATGTTAAAATATTTTAGAAATCAATGAACGTTTCATAAAGGAGGAGTTAAATTATGTTTAAGAAGTTTTTAAGCGGTGTTTTAGCAGCCGCAATCATTGTCGGTGGTGCTTCATATGCAAACACAGCAACAGCAGATGCAGCAGCAGCTCCAAAGCCAAAGTATTATTTTAATATGGACAAAGCCAACAAGAACGTTGTAGCAGTTGCACGTAAAGGAGATACTACAGGTTATACAACTGGCAATACAGATACAGGTGTAATGCCAGAAGCAGCAAATGCTAAAAAAGTAAAGCTTAAATATGTTAAAGGTAAAAAGGGCAAAGCTCTTTACTTAGACCGTACATCTTCTTATGGTGCAGAGCTTAAGAATGTTAAAGTTGGAAGCGGTTCATGGACAATTTCATTCTGGGTTAAAGCAGAGAGTGCTGTAAGCGACTTTATGGCAGTTTTCTTTACAGGCAACACAATTACAGACCCTAAGAACACAAAGTGGATTTCTATTACACACCGTACAGACATAGATAACGCTGGTGACCCTCTTATCTGGTCACATGCTGTAACAGGTGGAAAGAATGAAGAGTTCCCATGGTACTGCTACCAGGATAAAGACGGTAACTGGGTTAAGAATGAAGCTATTGGCAAAGACAAATGGGTACATGTAACATTAGTAGTTGATGCAAAAGATTCTTGTGAATATGGCGAGAAGGGCAAAGACGGATATGTTAAAGGCTTACATGGCTGGACATACATCAATGGCAAGCTCTATGGCAATGGTACAATTGCTAATAAGACAATGTCAAACAGCAACAGGTTCTTCTTAGGAATTAACTGCTGGGATATTCCATTCAAGGGTTATTTTGATGAAGTTAAATTATGGGATAAAGCCCTTACTGCTAAACAGGTTAAGGCAGTTTACAAATCATGAGAATGATTTAAGTGATGTAATTTAAGCATATCAAATGTTGAAACTGGGATTTTCACAGTAATACATATAAACAAGCTGTATAGTTAGTTCTATGCAGCTTGTTTTTTGTGTTAATTCTTAAACTAAAGAATATATAATTAAATCACCATAATTGTAGAATTAAAAAATTGTTCAATTAAACTAGAATTATTTTATAAATATTTAATATAAAATTTACATATAATATGCGGAAAATATTTGAAAATATGTACATAAGTAACAAATAGTAAAATATGGATAAGATTATGTGGATTATTTTGCAAATAGTTGTATTACAGTCCTGTAATATGGTTGTTTTCTGGTTATTTTGCTACAAGTGGAAGAAAACAGGATGTAAAATAAGTTGTGCAATTTGTTAAAATAATCCGGGTAAAAACCAATTATTCTGTTGACTTTTATGGAATTGCATGGTAATCTAATAAAAGCTAAAGTAATTTACAAAATGTTTAATATTTAAAGGAGGAGATAACAAATATGAGAAAGAAATTTCTAGCAGCTTTACTTGCAACAAGCCTTGTATTAACAGTAGCACCAGTAATACCGGTAAGTACAGGCGTGGCTGCAGCAGAGGAAACAGCTGCTACAGAAAAACTTACAGGCACTAAATGGTGGGATGGAAAACAGCAAGGCAAAGACTACACTTTAAAAGGTGATGGCACACTTGATTTGTATGTTGGGTATACAGCAGAGGCTGGTACAGAACCAGGTGCATTTTGTGTTGAGTTGTTAAGTGATGGGACTAAGTATATTACAACAGGTTCTAATATTGATATCTGGACAGCAGGAGCACAGGGTACTTGTGCTGGACAGACACAGGCAGGTGTTATTGCATTAGGACATAAGTATAAAGTTTCCGTTACACGTGCAGGCAATGACTTTACAATCGTATATTTTGATATGACAGATAATAAAGAGCATTGCACACTGACAGCAAAGGGAACTGACCTTGGAGCTGATGTAAGTGTACATGTAATGGCACAGGTTGGTACATTTATGGTTGGCACATCTGATTTTGAAATGCCAACAGCGCCAGACGCAACAACAGCACCAGATGCAACAACAGCGCCAGACGCAACAACAGCGCCAGACGCAACAGCAGCGCCAGACGCAACAGCAGCACCAGATGCAACGGCAGCGCCAGATAAGCCAGCCTGGATAGACCTTGACTGCCCAGGATGGTGGACAGCACATACAGATGGTGTAGAAGTTACAGAGAGTGGTGTAGCAGTTTCATTTAAGAATACTACATATGCTGATGCAGCAGATGTATGGAACATACCAGTAGTAGTAGCATACACAGGTGATGAAGCCATAGTAAATGGTGCAGGATATGATGAATATGCCGTTATACGTGGAGATGGATATGCATGGACAATAAAAGGTACAGATGCTAACACAGGAGCAGGGCTTGAAGTATGGAACGGCTTAGGATATACTTTTGAAGCAACTGCACCTGGTGATACATGGGTACAGGACAACAAAGCTGGTACAGACTGTAAAGTACAAGCAGTCATATCTGGTGGGAAAGTTATTATAGAAACTACTGTTGGAAGTGTTGTATCAAAGACTTCGTTCCCTGCTGAAGCTGGTAAGAAAGTTTATATTTCATTATCAGGTGAGAAATGTAAACTTACCAATATTAAGGCAGCAGAATTTACAGGTATAGGTGATATCACTGTAACACCTCCAGCTCCAGGTAACACTGACCCGGGCAGCACTGATCCAGGCAGCACTGATCCTGGTGATACTAATACAACTGGTGATGATGAACCAGAAGTTACAGAAAAGAAATCTATGAAAGTATCAGGTATCGTTGCAAAGGCAAATACCAAAAAAGTTACTGGAAAAGTTTCTGTTAGTGGTGCTAAAGTTAAAGTTAAAGTAGGAAGTGCTGCATTTAAGGCTGCTAAAGTAAATGGCAAGAAGTTTACATTTACAACAAGCAAACTTAAAAAAGGTACAAAAGTAACAATTAAGGTTACAAAGAGTGGATATAAAGCTGTAACTAAGAATGTAAAGGTTAAATAGAATTATAACAGACATGTGTCTTTTATAATCATAAACAACGGTTAAATTATTAAATTAACATAGACACAGCTATATAACAGACAGATTTGTTTTGGCATAAAGCAGTGTCTATGTTTTTAAAAAAATCCGTTAATTATTATTTTTGGAGAAAAAGCAAAGAAAGGATGGAGGTTATATGAACAGAAAGTTTTTAGCAGGAGTTCTGGCGGCAAGCTTAGTGCTTACAGCAGCGCCAGTAGTACCTGGAATGGAAGTTAATGCGGATGCGGAAGAATTAAGCATTGGCAGCCAGACCGGGGGGGGTATTTAGATTTAATAGGAAGTAGCAGGGCTGTAAGTGATGGTGCTATTGAGAGTGACCTTACATGTGGAGCATTTTGGGCAAATAAAACAAAAGGTGTGGAAGTAACAGAAGAAGGTGTGGCGCTTACATTTAAAAATACTACAAACCAAGACCAGACAGTAAATTGGAGTGTGCCTTCGGTTATAGCATATTCTGGTAGTGAACCTGTTGTACAGGGTAATGGTTATAGAGAATATGTTTATATACGTGGGGATTTGTATGGATGGTTTGGTAATTATAATAATGCTCCTGCCCCTGATAAACCAGAACAAAAAAATTGGAGTGAGATTGGTTATAATATGGCTATGTTTAACTCAAGTGATTTTAATTGGGATACATGGGTTACGGAGAATAAGGCAGGAGTAGATTGTAAAGTACAGGCTGTTAAAAGTAATGACAAGGTTTATATAGAATTTACTTTAGGAAAGGCAAAATCATTAACTTCATTTCCATATACTGAAGATGGTTCTTTTTATATCTCTTTAAGTGGAGAGAATTGTGTTTTAAGTGAAATTACTATGGCTACATATAGTAATATTGTTCCAGAAACACCACCAACAGACAACCCACCTGTAACAGACAACCCGCCTGTAACAGACAATCCACCGACAACAGATGACCCAGCAGACCCTCCTGTAACAGGTGATGCAGAAATTCTTACAGGTACAGCATGGTGGACTGGAAACCAGGTAGGTAAGAATTATCCATTAAAGGGTGATGGCACATTAGACTTATTTATTGGATATATTGGCGGACTGCCTGATGGAGCATTTAGTGTTGAACTTTTAAGTGATGGAAATAAGTATATTACAACAGGTTCTGATATTAATATCTGGACAGCACAAGGTGCGACAGGTGAAGTGGATGGTGCAACAGAACCAATGGCAGCAATAACAGCAGGACATAAATATAAAGTTTCTGTCACACGCCAGGGACAGAATTTTACAATCACATATTTTGATATGACTGATAACAAAGAGCATTGTAAATTAACAGCAGCAAACACTAATATGGGTGAAGATGTTAATATACATGTTATGGCACAGGTTGGAAAATATATGGTTAGTAAATCTGATTTTGATATGCCAGAAGTTAATGTTACAACACCAAAGCCACTTGCACCATACCCAATAGTGCTTCCAACACCAGAACCACTTCCAACACTTCCTCCTGCTGATGAAAATGCAACACCAGAACCAACACCTGTATTAGAGCCAGAAACAATTACAGGTACAGAATGGTGGGCTGCTACTAATGAAAGAAGCAGGGATTATGTATTAAAAGGTGCAGGCACATTGGATTTATATGTAACATTTGTTTCAACAACTGACAGTAATGGTTATGGAGCATTTAATGTTGAATTAGTAAGTGACGGAAATAAATATATTACAACAGGTTCAGATATTAATGCATGGACAGCAGAAGAAGGCAAAGGCACAATATCAGGGGCAGTTAATACAGGAAGTACAATTATTCCAGGACATGTTTACAAGATTTCTGTTAAACGTACAAACTATGATTTTACAATTACATACTATGATTTAACAGATAACAAGGAATACTGCACAATGGAAATTAAAGATACTAACCAGGCTGTTGATGTAAATGTACATGTAATGGCACAGGTTGGTAAATATATAGTAAGCCAGAAAGCTCCTGATGTAGTTGCACCATCTGAGTCAGCAACACCAGCACCATCAGCAGACCCTTCAGCTTCACCTGACCCTTCTACAACAGCAGAGCCAGGAAATACAGAAGCACCAGGAACAACAGACCCAGGAGATAAAGACCCGGGAACAACAGACCCAGGTACAGACAATCCTGCTGAAAACCCTTCAGATGATGATGACAAGAAAGATAATGAAACCAAAAAGACAATGAAGGTTTCTGACATCACAGCAAAAGCTGGAAAGAAGAAAGTTACAGGTAAGTTATCTGTAAAAGGGACAAAAGTAACAGTAAAAATTGGCAGCAAGAAAGCTAAAAATGCCAAAGTAAATGGCAAGAAGTTCACTTTCACAGCTTCATCAAAGCTTAAGAAAGGAACAAAGGTAACAATTAAAGTAACTAAATCAGGTTATAAGGCAGTTACAAAGACAGTTAAGGTAAAATAATAAAACATTAGCAAATATCTGATGAAGGATTTAGAGATTATAAAGGTATTTAAAGTTTTACATAAATATTGTTTTCTCATTAATTTTTCTATAGCTGGGAAGCTGGCATTAGCTGGCTTCCTGGATATAAAGATTAATAAAGTCCAGAAACAGATATGTACATATATTTAAGAATCAAAATTACTTAATTTCTAGTGCGGTTTATTTTATATTCCGTTTCTATACTTATAGTCAATTTGCATATTTCTTTTATTTTGTATCCCTATTCAGGGCGCTAATGGAAATGTTATTTACCAGATGCTTATATTTAAGCTGCATTTTTATCTAGCGCACTACATTATTACTGGACATTGCTGTCTGGTAATTAATATGTTAAATATTTTTATAAACAAATCTGTCTTGGAAGGCAGGTATGTTTTAGTTGCCCAAAACTTTAAGGTAAAAATATTTAGTAGATATTATGCATATTTAAGGGATAACTGCGCCTTGTAGCCAGGAAAAGAAAAGGAGATATGTATCTATGAATAGAAAATTTCTAGCAAAGATTTTAGCTGCAAGTTTAGTGCTTACAGCAGTACCAGCAGTGCCTGGAATTGAAGTTAATGCAAATGCAGAAGAATTAAGCATTGGCAGCCAGACCGGGGGGGGGGTATTTAGATTTAACAGGAAGTAGCAGGGCAGCAGATGGTGATACTGCAGAAATTGAAAGTGGTATTACATGTGGTGCTTTTACAGAAGCACCACGTTCAAAAGGTGTAAAGGCGTCTGCTGAAGGTGTGGAAATTACATTCCATAATGTGACAAATGAAGATGCTGACAAAAATTGGTTCTCTCCTGTTATATTTGCTTATTCAAATACAGATAATGTAGTAGTAGGCGATAATTATAAAGAATATGTTGCTATACGTTCCGATAACTATGCATGGGGACCAGGAACTGTTGGTGCAAGTCCTGATTGGGAGAAAAATGGTTCTGGATATAAAATGGTATCAGAGTTTTCAGAAGGTTTTGACTGGAATTTATGGCTTGCTGCTAATAAAGCAGGTGTAGATTGCAAGATAACAGCAACAAGGACTTCTACTGGTGGAAGTATAGAATTTACTAATTCAACAATAAAGTCAACAACAACATTCCCTATGGAAGATGGTAAAGAATTATATATTTCATTAACAGGTGAAAATTGTAAACTTTCAGAAATTAAAGTAAATGGTGTATTAGGAACATTACCATCTGTACCACCAGAAGAATCAGATGGCACAACAAAGCCAGATGACACACCAAAGCCAACACCAGGTGGTTCAGAAAATCCTGGTAATCCAAGTGACCCTTCTGGTCCTGGCAATATCAATAAATTGGATAAAACATATGATTGTGAAGGTTTTTGGTCTACATTTACAGATGGAATGGAAATTACGACAGATGGAATGGAAGTTTCATTTAAAAGCAGGTCAAAATCATCAGCTAGTGCCAACTGGAACACTCCTTGTGTTGTAGCATATACAGGAACTGAAAATAAAGTAAATGGTGCAGGTTATAAAGAGTATGCTGTTATACGTTCAGATGCATGGGCATGGGCTCCAGGTAATGTTGATATAAATAATCCTGCATGGGAAAGTTCAGGCTATAAATTTGCATCAGAATTTGCTGATAATTTTGTGGATTGGGGGACATGGCTTTCTGCAAACAAATCTGATGGTGGCGTGGACTGCAAAGTATCTGCCGTTAAAGGTGATGGTAAAGTAACTATTACTTTTATTAACCATACAGTTAAGTCTGTAACAGAAATTCCATATACAGGTGATGAGAAATTTTATATTTCAATAAGTGGTGAGCTGTGTGTATTTGGCAATGAACTTCCAGCCACAGAAACACCAAAACCACTTGCACCGTACCCAATAGTGCTTCCAACACCAACCCCTGTGCCAACACTTCCTCCAGCTGATGAAAATAGTGAGGGAATAGAAATGGATTTTGCAGCGTTCTGGTCAGCACATTTACCAGGCGTTGAAATTACAGAAAGTGGTACAGCCCTTACATATAAGAATGAAACACATTCATCAGCAACAGGCAATTACCAGGTTCCATTTGTTGTAGCATATACAGGTGATGAAGCTAAAGTAAATGGCGCAGGATATGATGAGTATGCAGTTATCCGTGCAGATTCTTATGCATGGACTACAAAAGGAGCAGATGCTAATACAGGTGACGGGCTGGCAGCATGGAATAAAGCAGGCTTTAGTTTCCAGACAAATGCAACTGCTGACACATGGAATTCATGGGTTGCAGACAATAAAGCAGGTTTAACTGGCAAGGTACAGGCAGTCAGGGCAAATGGAAAAATCTATATTGAATTTACAAATGGAAATGTAAAGACACTTACATCATTTGCTGCACCAGAAGGAAAGAAAGTTTATTTCTCATTAGCAGGTGAGGAATGTAAGATTTCAAATATTAAAACAGCAGCTTATACAGCAATAGATGGCATTACTACAGACCCGGCAGAAACACCAGCACCATCAGCAGACCCTTCAGCTTCTCCTGACCCTTCTGCAACAGCAGAGCCAGGAAATACAGAAGCACCAGGAACAACAGACCCAGGAACAACCCCAGAGGATAAAGACCCAGGAACAACAGACCCAGGTACAGACAATCCTGCTGAAAACCCTTCAGATGATGATGACAAGAAAGATAACGAAACCAAAAAGACAATGAAGGTTTCTGACATTACAGCAAAAGCTGGCAAGAAGAAAGTTACAGGTAAGTTATCTGTAAAAGGGACAAAAGTAACAGTTAAGATAGGAAACAAGAAATTTAAAAATGCCAAAGTAAGTGGCAAGAAGTTCACTTTCACAGTTTCATCAAAACTTAAGAAAGGAACAAAGGTAACAATTAAAGTAACTAAATCAGGTTATAAGGCAGTTACAAAAACAGTAAAGGTAAAATAACTGGATTATATGTAAGACTGGCATTTGTTTCTCATTAATTTTCCATACAGGGGGTTAGTGTGGTTAGCTGGCTCCCTGTATAAAATGTTTTATGTCATTCTTTACATGGTTTAAAAGATATATAAATATATTTAGAAAAATTGGATTAAAAGCATGGAAATTTCCTGCCTTTTTATATTGCTATCTAAACACCAGTAAATACAGTTATTTTCCATTTATTTTATTACCAGTATTTTTAATAGTAGTTAGTGTGAAAAATGATTCTAAGACAGCAAAAAACGCTGTCTAACAATCATTACAATTTCACACAAGAAAAATGCAAAAACAGCATTTTTCATTACTA
>JAAWKM010000075.1 GCA_022797375.1 Lachnospiraceae bacterium | reverse complement strand
GTCTGGATTTTAACCATGTTTTCCATGTTTACTGCAAGCTTCTCTACGCTGGTTGTAAGTGCCTGCATCTGCTTTGTTGTATCCTCAAGTTCTGCAACCCTGCGCCCCAGGCGTTTGCCTTCATCTGCAGGCCTCTGGTTTTCACTTTCCATGCGCCTGCAAAACTCTTCATGCTCTGCACGTGTAATTGGTGTATCCATTTCATCCTAATTCCCCAGGTTCTGAAACAATCTGTATATCTGCCTTTTCAGAACCAAGATATGTTATAACATCCCATTTGACCCATCATCAACATCCTGTTGTATACTAATCCTTAAATCATTGCCGCGTACACCGCCATATAATTTGGTATTTTTGTGCAAGGAGAAAACTGTTTTATTAAAGAACTTGGAAAGAATGGATTAATTTCCAGAAATAAAAAATACCCAATGATAACACCATCAGAAGATATAAGGGTTGTTGGAAAAGTTTTAGGTAAAGTTGAGGAATAATATATATAATGGCTGCATTACAAAATATTTCTGCAGATATATGGCTGCTTATTCCTGCCCGTATGCTTCTATGTATTTCCCATATGCTTTTCTGTGTTTTTTCTCCCATGTAACCATTTCATCCATTCCACCATGATTTCCTGCAATTCTTCTAATGCTTTATTGCTGTATAAACGATACTGGCTAAGGGTGGTAAGCATATTATGTTATTAAGCCACGCTGTCCCCAGATGCCTGTTTGCTGTTTTTCGTATTTGCCGCCCATTTTCCCTAAATAATGATTTTGCCGTTGTCTGTTTCCTCCAGATAGAATATTCACTCCACATTCTTGTATCTGCTGTCTTAAATATAATTTTTGAGTTTTATCCTATACCATTGCATCATTCCGTAAGATTTGTGTCAAATCACACTTTAGCAAACGTTTTCCACCAATATAATAGGCCAATGCAATAAAGAATATAATAGCCAGTGCAAATATTAAAACCGGCAAAACAGGAGCTTCTGCCCAAAACACCATAGGTTCCAAATAGCTTGCAGTTACTGCAAACTGTACAAACAATACCGTAAGCGGCAGCGTTATCAAAAGCGGCTTCCCCGCAATGACAAATGCTTCAATGCAAAATATTTTCTGCATTTCCTGTGGCGTTAAGCCAATTGACATATACCTGGCAAATTCCCGTTTCCTCTGCCTCAGGAAGCCTAACGTATTGGAAAATACATTTGCAATCCCAATAATGGCAAGCAACACGCAGAACGCCCCGGAAATTATCATCATACCATTCATCATTTTATCATTAGAGATTTTTTCCTGAACCCGGTTTTCACTTTCAATTTTATAATTGTTTCCAATCAGCTGGACAACTTTTTTCTCCAAATTGCTTAAATCAGCATGGCTGCCACTTCCATCAGAAAAAATACGAATATATATGTCAGATTCAGAGCCGCCTGTCAACGCCTGTATTTCTTTCCATATAGACACCGGAATAAAATGTACCAAACCATAATTCTTATATTCTTCCCTCAGGACGGGAGCGTTCTGCGTATATGACAAAATTGGGATTTCTGCGGATTGATTACCGGTACTGGCATTATAAATTACAGAAGTTGTTCTGTCCTCTTTCACAAATGGAATATACTGCTTATAACGGAAATTGCTGTTTACACTGTCCCAAATCTGGTTGAATATTACTGCTCCGTCAAGGCTTGGGGTAATGCCAATCTGGGAACAATATTCTAAAAAGCTTGTATCATCCAATACGATAACCGGGATGTCCACATGAAACTGGCCTCCCTCATTTGGTTTCCCTGCAACAGAACCAAATCCACCGAGCATGGCCAATTCCCTGCTTTGCAAATCTTCTGGCAGAATCCCCACTGCATCCGCTTTCTGGTATACCATAACATCTCCTGTTCCAGAAACAGCCTTCACTTCATCCGTTAAATCAAAATCTGATATCTTTGTATCTTTTACAGTTATCATGATATCCCATGCATCCTGATACCTTTCAAAATAAGTATACCTCGTACTGATGCGCGAAAGTGTGGTAAAGCAAAGCATAATAGAAAACCCAAGAAAAGACAACAGCAACGATACCGTGGATATTCTCATAGATTTTTTCTGTGCTTTTAATGCGTTCCCTGCAAGTTCTCCTTCCATGCCAAACAACAAAGATAAAATCCGGGAATGTTTTCTTTTCTTTAACTGTAAACCTTCAGTACTGCGGATGGCTTCCAGCGGTGTTATTCTGCTTAATTTTCTTGCAGGTATCCATGCAGAAAAAAATACAGTCATGACAGAAGAAAGAATAGTAACCACAAATAAGAACGGATGATACTGAAATACAGCCACATGACGTCCAGATACATCTTCTGCAAAGATATTAATCAGTTCTATCAAGCCATAGCTAACTGCAATCCCTATGAAGCAGCCTGATATAATTGGCAACACACTAAGTACTAATGCTTCCTGCAACAAACATATCCTAATTTGCTTTGGAGTAGCCCCAATGCCCGAAAAAATACCAAACTGATGGATTCTTGCATTCATGGACAATTCAAAGGAATTGCGGACGATTAAAATTAACGATATTGCAACAATGATCAATATAGCTAAATACAATGATAGTAATAGTGGTGGTTCTGCATCCTGCGGGTCATGTATAAAATATCTGGACAGCAACAACGAATGATATTCCACGGCATCATTGTCAAGTCCAAGCTGTTCTGAGATTAAAGGCATATCCTGGTAAATCGTTCTGGCATTTTCAAAATAAATATCAAACACGGTATTTTCTCCTTTTGATAATTCCGTATTGATAACCACTTTTTTTACATTCGCAAAATTTTGTATGACAGATAAACCGTTCTCATCTGTCCCGCCAACTATACGCCCTTGCCAGTCACCTTCATCTAAAACAATACTTTCAATTTCATAAGTCCAAAAATTGTAGGCAATGCAGCATAACAGTGATAGAAACATAGTGGCAACTAAAGCTGCCGCCATCACTGATATACTGGAAGCACGGTTGTTTTTAATATAACTCTTGGAATAATCTTTCCACATCCCGTTCACCTCCGTTTCTGGTCACTAATAATTCTGCCATCCTCAATTGTCACAATACGGTCTGCTTCTAAAGCAATATTCTCATCATGTGTAATAAGCAAAATTGTCTGTTTCAAATTGCGGTTAGACAGCTTTAAAAGGTCAATAATTTCTTTAGAATTTTTCTGGTCAAGGTTTCCCGTTGGCTCATCGGCAAGCAGGATGGCAGGACGGTAAATTAATGACCTTGCAACCGCCACTCTTTGCTGCTGTCCGCCAGATAACTGGCTGGGCAACGCTCCCATTTTATCCTTTATGCCTAATGTATTGATAATTGTCTGAAAATACTCCTTATCTGGTTTTCTTTTATCAAGCAACATAGGCATAAGAATATTCTTTTCTACTGTCAAGGTTGGAACCAGATTATAGAACTGATAAACCAGACCGGTTTTTCTTCTTCTGAAAATTGCGGCATCTGTGGCATTTAATCCCCCAATGTCAACACCATCTATCATTACTATTCCATCTGTTGGCTTATCAACACTTCCTAAAATATGTAACAGAGTTGATTTCCCAGAACCCGATGCACCAACGATAGCCACAAACTCCCCTTTTTCAATGGAAAGGTCAATTCCGCCTAATGCTGTAACTTTATTGCCACCTTTTCCAAATACCTTTTCAATGCCACTACATTTTAGTATCTCCATAATAACCTCCTATGATGTTTTGGCTTGCCTGCCTTGTCCATTCCATCATAGCAAAATAAAGTGACATCTTAGTGACTGTAGAAGCAAATTTCAAAACAGGCACCACCCTTTTGCAGATTAAACGCACGAATAATGCCATTCTGCATTTCGATAATGGATTTCGACAGGGAAAGCCCAATTCCAATTCCATTTGTATCATCATTTTTTCCACGGTAAAAACGTTCAAACAAATGTGGCAGCTCCTCCTTTATGAACCCATATCCTTCATCCCATATCCGTATCTGCACATATAATGGATTCTTTTCATAAGAACAATGAACCGTTGTTCCTGCCTTAGTATGCTCCATACAGTTTTTCATCAAATTCATGATTGCTTCCATTGTCCAATCTAAATCTGCAATAATAGCGAGTTCACCTGCTTCTGGAATATCCACAGATACCCCATTCTGGATAAACAATTCCTGCAAATTGTCTGATGCCAATGTAAGCAGCGTGAAAACATCTACAGTGTCTTGTTTCATGACAAGCGTTCCTGCATCAATACGTGATAAAAGCAGCAATGCTTCTTCAAGATGTGCCAGCCTGTTTAACCCGCGCATAATCTGTTTAGAATAATCAAAAGAGGGATGCTCTTTCATCATCTGGACAGAAAGTGATATGGCGGTAATTGGTGTTTTGAGCTGATGTGCAATATTGAAAAGATTATCAGCATAATTGTTTTTTTCTTCCAATGCAGCATCTCTTGTCTGGTAAAGTGTTGTGATTGTCTTGTATATCTCATCTTGTAATCTGGAAAATTCATCTTCTTCCGCAACCAAAAGCAATCCTTGGCTTCCTGTATTTACCTTTTCCAAATATTTCGTCAGCCCATCTATCCGCATTGTTGATTTTTTGTGCCAATACGCAAACGCAAAAAAAAATAATGACACACCTAACAGAAAAACCACACCAGCAAGCACAAATATCTGTCCATTTATATTCCAAAAATCCGATGGTTTATACCCAAAGGAACGCAGAATGCTTTCATCTGTGCTTTTTGTGGAATAATATTTTTTTAATTTTAATATTTCTAAAACAGTCTGTTTACTGTCTGGATATTCTTTTATGATTTCTCTGCAAATACCATCCAATGACTGGAATTGCATATTGCAATAATAATATGCCAGTAAAACAATTATCAATGATGTTGCCAGCAGGCTGGCCGGCAGTACAAACAGAACCATTAATCTGTTCTTTTTTCCGTTCATACATCGTCCTCCATACGGTAGCCGAAACTTCTGATTGTTTTCAGACACGGGGGCTGATGAAGCTTCTCCCGCAGCCGCTTCATAGTTACGGTCAATGTATTGTCATTTACATAATTTCCATTATTATCCCATATCTGTTCCAACAGACGCTCCCTTGTGAGGGTTTTCCCCTTATTTTCCATCAAAAGCAGTAATAGCTGATATTCTGCCTGGCTGACGCTTATTTCTTTCTCCTGGTACAGAACCATCATTCTGTCTTTATCAATGGAAATAGAGCCACAAGAAAGATATTGTTCTGATACATTTCCTGTTCTGCGAAGCAATGCTCCGATTCTGGAATACAATACCTCTAATTCAAAAGGTTTCACAACATAATCATCTGCCCCGCTATTAAAACCAGAAACAATATCACAAGTATCATTCCGGACAGTCAGAAAAATAATTGGTATCTCTTTCCATTTAGAGCGTACCCATTTGCAGAAAATATCCCCACTCCCATCTGGCATATTCCAGTCGATTAAAATAATATCTGGTATATGGTTTTCTAAGGCATATTCCGCTTCTGCAATCATCGGAAAAACAGAAACGTCATAACCTTTTTGCCCTAAATATTTTTTTACAATATCTGCTATATCACTATCATCTTCAATATAATAAAGTTTTGTCATTTTCTGTCCCCCTCTCAAAATCTTTCCGCCTCATATCTTTTGGCTTTTCTGCATTGCGTGGAATAAGCCATATACGGCTCAGGTGAATGACGCCATCAATACGGTTTGCTTTACACAATTTCTGTACTTGCCGTTCTGATATTTCCCATAATTTTGCAGTTTCCTGTACTGTCATATAATCAAACATAATGCACCTCCCATCATCAATAACATCATAAATTATTTTTATTATAGCCGCCTAAACGAACTAAAGCAAGTAATTAAGTATGTATCAATAGTGTAACTTTACTTGGGTATATGGCAGGGTATATATATTTTAGTATTTTGGGGCACATTAATATATACAACACTATAAACCAGCAATGGCTGCATTAAAAAATATTTTTGCAGATATCTGGCTGCTTATGCCTGCCAGTAATGCTTCTATGTATTTCCCGTTTGCTTTTCTGTGTCTTTTCTCCCATACAAACATTTGTGTTACACTGGAATATCTTTCCTCTTCTGTTTTTCCTATAAATATTTGGTATGACAAGGGTGAATGTTTTTATAATCTGTTTTTCTTTGTCTGACAATGGAACAAAATCATGAAAAATTTTTCTATGCAGCATAAACTACATGACACTAGGCATACATTTATAACTAAGGCTAAAGATGCTGGCATAAATGAATATATTCTAAAACTGATTGCCGGACATGCTATAGAAGATATTACAGAAAAAATTTATACACACAGGACAATAGAAAATTTACAAAAAGAAATCATTAAAATCAAATAAATAATAAAGGCTATATCAAAAAACTATATGTTTAATGATATAGCCTTATATCCAGGCTAAGCTTCTGGATTATTTGTGTATTACCTGTGTATTATCTATGTATACTACAGGTTTTTGTAAAAATTTTACTTTTAACAGCCCTTATAAATACTGGTTTCTTTAGAATTTGCCAGCGTCAGCTGCTTCCTGGACGGAAACTGCTACTGCAACAGTCATTCCTACCATTGGGTTATTTCCTGCACCAATAAGACCCATCATTTCAACATGGGCAGGTACTGAAGATGAACCTGCAAACTGTGCATCACTATGCATGCGTCCAAGGGTATCTGTCATTCCATATGAAGCTGGGCCAGCAGCCATATTATCTGGGTGGAGTGTACGGCCTGTACCACCACCTGATGCTACTGAGAAATATTTCTTGCCCTGCTCAATACATTCTTTCTTATATGTACCTGCAACTGGATGCTGGAAACGTGTAGGGTTAGTAGAGTTACCTGTAATAGATACATCTACGCCTTCCTTATGCATAATTGCAACACCTTCACATACATCATTAGCACCGTAGCAGTTTACTTTAGAACGAAGCCCTTCAGAATAAGATTTACGGAAAACTTCCTTCACTGTATTAGTATATGGGTCATATTCTGTTTCAACAAATGTAAATCCATTAATACGTGAAATAATCTGTGCAGCATCTTTCCCAAGACCATTAAGTATAACACGGAGAGGTTTTTTACGCACCTTATTAGCTTTCTCTGCAATACCAATAGCACCTTCTGCTGCTGCAAATGATTCATGTCCTGCCAGGAAGCAGAAACAGTCTGTCTCTTCTTCAAGAAGCATCTTTCCTAAATTGCCATGTCCAAGCCCTACTTTACGTGTATCTGCAACTGAGCCTGGAATACAGAATGACTGTAAGCCTTCGCCTATAGCTGCTGCTGCATCAGCAGCCCTGCGGCAGTTCTTCTTAATTGCAATAGCAGCGCCTACAATATAAGCCCAGCATGCATTTTCAAAACAGATTGGCTGTATGCCCTTAACCTGGTCATAAACGTTAAGCCCAGCATCTTTTGTAATCTTCTCTGCTTCTTCAATAGAAGCAATACCATAGCTGTTTAATACGCTGTTAATCTTATCAATTCTTCTTTCATATGATTCAAATAATGCCATTATCCGTTGCCTCCTTTATATTATTTTTCGATTTCCTTATCTGTTCTAGGGTCAATGAGCTTAACAGCATCGTCAACACGGCCATACTGGCCACTTGCCTTCTCCCATGCTGTGTTAGGGTCATCACCCTTTTTGATGAAGTCTGTCATCTTTCCAAGGCTAACGAACTTGTAACCAATAATTAAGTCATCTGCGTCAAGAGCAATTGCTGTAACATAACCTTCAGCCATCTCAAGGTAGCGTGGGCCCTTCTTTAATGTACCATACATTGTTCCAACCTGGGAACGCAGCCCTTTGCCAAGGTCTTCCAGGCCTGCACCTATAGCAAGGCCATCCTCTGAAAATGCTGACTGTGAACGTCCATATACAATCTGTAAGAATAATTCCCTCATAGCTGTATTAATAGCATCACATACAAGGTCAGTGTTTAAAGCTTCCATTACTGTACGTCCTGGAAGGATTTCTGCTGCCATAGCTGCAGAATGTGTCATACCTGAACATCCGATAGTTTCAACCAGTGCTTCCTGGATAATGCCTTCCTTAACGTTAAGGGTAAGCTTACATGCACCCTGCTGTGGTGCACACCAGCCTACACCATGTGTAAAACCGGAGATATCCTTTACTTCTTTTGCTTTCACCCATTTTGCTTCCTCTGGGATAGGTGCGCAGCCATGTGCAACACCCTGGGCAACTGGGCACATGTTTTCTACTTCCTGTGAATAAATCATGTTCATGCTCCTTTCAATAATGCTTATTATCTGTGGCATAGTGCCACAGTCCTGGTAATATTTTCTCACAAAAATGCATTTTAGTCTACACCTTTTGACAAAAAAATAACAAAAATAATTAATATAAATTCCAGTTATAAGTTGTTTTAAGAAGCGGAACATGTTAAATTCATTATATAAGCAGTTTACCGTTATAAAAACTTACTAAAAGGAGTTTTATATTAATGAAACCAAAATATGGATTTATCAAAACAGATATCTGTGGTACACCCTGCCTTCTCCCATATGGACAAAATATTGCAGACCATATTCCAGAGTTAAAACTTAATCCCACCGCCTCCCTTATATGGGATTTAATATGCAAAGGAATGGACAAAGAACAGATTGCCAGTGTACTTTATAATAAATATGATGCTGGCGCAAAGAACATGCAGGATATACTTGCAGATATTACAGAATATGAAAACATTCTTGTATCATATGGCATTCTGGAAAATATACCACCATCCCGTACCGTTCCATCTTCCCACGCAAAATATTTCCAAATAGGCAATATTAAAATTGCATTTGATGGTCCAAATACAATTTTTGAAAAATATTTCCAGGATTTCGCGCTTCCTGCCAGGGAAACACAGTACCAGCAATATATCCATTTTTATAAAGGAAAACCCAGATGGTATATTAACGGAAATGTACTTGTAAGAAACGGAACTCTTTCTATAATAGAAACTGGCGCAGAAGGTGCATATGGCAATTCATATATATTTACATTTCCAGAAGAATATGGCATATATGAAATGAGGGTTTCAAAAGATGGTTCTGCTGCAGATATATACTGTACCCCTTCACTTACTGCAGAACATGCCAGCCATATATTCCATGCCCTCCGTTTTGCATTTCTTATAACAGCACAACAGCATGAAATGTTTGTTATCCACTCAGCTTCAATATTATATAAAGGAAAAGCATGGCTTTTCTCCGGATGTTCGGGCACTGGCAAATCCACCCATACAGCCCTTTGGAATAAATTATATAATACACCTGTACTGAACGGTGACTTAAATATAATAAGTATTAAGGAAAATTTTCCTATAACATATGGGTTGCCTTGGTGCGGCACATCCGGAATATTTACAACAGAGGCTTACCCGCTTGGCGGAATTATATTCTTAAGACAGGCAGCTGCAAATAATGTTATAACACTCTCTAATTATGACAAAGCACTCTCTCTTATACAAAGACTTGTTTCACCTTCATGGGATGCCATGCTTCTACAAAAAAACCTGGATTTTGCAGAAAGAATTATCCATAAAATTCCAGTTTACAGGCTGGATTGCACAAAAGAACCAGAGGCGGCATACACCATAAAAAAGACCATAGACAGTCTGGATTAGCTACATTATATTTAAACATACTATTTAACAAAATATAAGTTTTATTTTTATTGTTAAATTCATTTGACTTTTTTGTAATTACAATATATAATATGCTTAATTACTACCTAGCTAATATTTAAGAAGCCATTTCTGTATTTGCTTATTTAAAATTATTAACTAAAGTTAAAGGAGAAATAAATCATGAAGCAAAAACATAAGCAGATGATTAATATCAATCTGACAAAACGTGATATGGACGTTATGAATATTTTATGGGACAGCGATGAACCTAAGACCGCTGCTTTAATCGTTAAAGCTAAACCAGAGCTTACAATGAATACTGTACAAGCAGTCCTTAGAAAATTGCTTAAAAACAATCTGATTGAAGTTGCTGATATTGTTTACAGTGGTACTGTACTTACACGTAGCTATAAGTCAATGGTTACGCAGGAGGAATTTTTACTGTTTAAGATGACTTCTGAATACCAGTCATTAAGCAAGAAAGTTTCTAAAGTTTCTATTTTATCAGCACTTTTAGACACAGAAGAAGACCCTGCACAGGTAAAGCAGGACATTGAGCAGATAGAGGACCTTATAAGTAAATACAACAAGTAAGCACTTCTTTGGCAATATTTATTGCAGGCAAGTAAATACTAAAAAAGAAACCACATTTATTATAAATGTGGTTTCTTTAATATATTTTATTAATATAAATAAAATATATTAATTCTGCAGGGAAATATAATAACAATTATGAAGCTAAATACTATCAGCTTGCTTCCCTGTATGTATCAGTATGCAGGAATTTAGACTCTTTAAGTTTCCCGTTCTTGTATATGTCAAGGTATGCTTCTGCTTTAAGGCTTGAAAGCGGCACTGAACGTGGCTTGTAAGTATAATCCCCTAATACTCCTTTATATGACACAATCTGGAATGTAAGTGTACTTCCTTCAGTAAATGCCTTTATAATAATTGGGACATCGTATTTATTTTCAACTATAAGGTCTTTGACGCCTTCTGAAATTGCTGCATCAAGCCCAAGAGGCACATAGTGCACTGTCATACTGTGCGGAAGCCTTCTAACGGGTATTATGCCAGCCAGAAGCAGCGCATTGTAAGCTGTAGTAGAAACCTGGCATATCCCGCCTCCTTCTGTCTGTACTACTTTGCCATTAAGATAAGAACCTGCAGCCTGGAAACTCTGTCCGTCTGAACTATCATGTATAACCTTGTCAAATGAAACCTGTTCCCCTGGCAGAAGGAATGTTCCATTAATACGCGAAGCACCAACCTGTATATTGTGCCCTCTGCTGGAAGTGCTTATAAAACTTGTAGAAAATTCACTTATAACTGTATTAACTTTCTTAAGGTCATCTTTCTTCCATTCAGGTTTTATTGCTTTTGTCTTATACTTTGCATTGTAATTTTCCTTTGTATCTGCCTGCAGGTATTCCTTAAGGCCATCTTTTATTTTGTCCAGTTTAAGTGACCTTCCATTTTGCGGTTCTGTAATCACGCCACTTTTAGTAATGCGTGCATTAGTAACTGCTTTTACATGGTTTTTCTCCAGTTTTTTAATAAATTTCTCCAGTTTCTTTTTATCATACTGGCATTTTACATTTACAGAATATTCAGAAGGGCTTGCCTTTCCAGTAATAATATTATACTGTTCCTGCATATCCCTGTCTTTATCCATATTTACAATAACTTCTGCAAGTTTTTCCTCATCACCCGGCTGGAACTTTGTACCATCAGAAGCTTTATAGAAAATTTTCTCACCAAGTTCTTTCATTGAGAATTTATATTTCCTGCCATCAACAGTTACTTTTACTTTTCTGTCCTTATATGCCTTACTTTCTGCTTTAAGCTTAGTAATAATTTCTTCTACTGTCATGCCAGATAAATCTATACTGCCAAGCGTTTTATTGCCATAAGAAACTTCACTGCGGTTCCCAACTATGGCTTCACGGCGTTTTATTTCAGCTTCTGCCGCCCTCGCTTCTTTCTGTTCAGTATAATAATTAACACCATAAACCCCACCCATAGCTGCAAGGGCAACTGTACCTGCCACACCCGCAACAGCTAATGCTTTATACAACTTCTTCATTATATAATCTTGCCTTTCCCGGAACTAATTACATATATGCAGTTAATCCCAATTTTATTATAAAAACCAAACGTATATTTTATATAATAGCATATAAATGTTACAAATTTTTAGCATTTATATTAATTCTTTTTAATCTTGAAACCACAGGATAATTTCCAGCTGTCTTATTATCCCGAAGGAGGGTATTCTGGGTTTTATTATAAAATAAAGGCTGCCCCAGAGGGCAGCCTTTAAACTGTATATTTTCAAATAGCACTTAAGCATTGTTACTATTTATGGTTTTGCCATTTTATAGTATTAACTAAGCGTTTCCCTGCTTTGTATTTAATGATGTTATATCCACTACTGATAAGTTCCCGTTATCTGGATTTTCAAGGCTTGTTAAAAGCGCTGCTGCTGTATCAAGCGATGTCAGGCATGTTACACCCGTCTCTATTGCTGTACGCCGTATTATAAATCCATCTTTTAATTTATCATCATAGGTAGGTGTATCAACTACAAGGTCAATCTGGTGTTCCAGCAGCAAGTCCATAAGAGTAGGTGCTTCTTCGTTTATACGGTTAATCGGTATCGCAAGTACCCCGTTTTCGTTTAATACTCTTGCTGTGCTTCTTGTTGCAAATATTTCATAACCGAGCTTTTTAAAACGCCTTGCAATGTCTACTGCCTCAAGTTTATCTGCATCTTTTACAGTAAGTATCATTTTCTTGTATTTTGGCAGGTCTATTCCCGAACCCAGGAACGCTTTGTATAATGCTTCATTAAACTTATCTGATATGCCAAGGCATTCGCCCGTGGATTTCATTTCAGGCCCAAGGCTTATTTCTGCACCACGCAGTTTCTCAAATGAAAATACTGGCATTTTAATAGCAAGGTAATCTGACTTTGGCGCAAGCCCTGTGCCATATCCAAGTTCCTTGATTTTAGCTCCTAATATTACACGTGATGCAAGGTCTACTACTGGAATTCCCGTAACTTTGCTTATATATGGCACTGTACGGCTTGAACGTGGGTTTACTTCTATTACATATACATCATCATTATAAACAATAAATTGTATATTTATAAGCCCTATTACATTAAGTGAACGTGCCAGCTTTCCTGTATAGTCAACTATTACTTTCTGTATTTTCTCTGATAATGACTGTGCTGGATAAATAGATATACTGTCACCCGAATGTACACCTGCACGTTCCACATGTTCCATTATTCCAGGAATAAGTATATCACTGCCATCACATATTGCATCAACTTCCACTTCCTTGCCCATAAGGTACTTGTCAACAAGTATTGGGTGTTCCTGGTGGTAACGGTTAATAATTGCCATATATTCTTCAATATCATTATCTGAAACTGCTATCTTCATGCCCTGCCCGCCAAGCACATAAGAAGGCCTTACAAGCACAGGATACCCCAGGTCATTGGCTGCTTTTAATGCCTCTTTTGTTGTAAATACTGTATGCCCCTTTGGCCTTGGTATACAGCATTTCTCTAATATCTCATCGAAAAGTTCCCTGTCCTCTGCTGCATCGACATTTTCAGCACTTGTACCAAGGATTTTCACACCCATTTTCATAAGTGCTTCTGTAAGCTTAATTGCTGTCTGCCCACCAAACTGCACTACCGCCCCGTCTGGATTTTCAAGACACACAATATTCTCAACATCTTCTGGAGTAAGCGGCTCAAAGTAAAGTTTGTCAGCTATATCAAAGTCTGTACTTACAGTTTCAGGGTTATTATTAACTATAATTGTCTCATAACCCTCATTCCTGAGTGCCCATACACTGTGTACTGAACAGTAATCAAATTCAATACCCTGCCCGATACGTATAGGGCCTGAACCAAGCACCATTATTTTCTTCCTTCCAGATGTATCCCCGACTTCATTAACCCCGTCAAAGCAGCTGTAATAATATGGTGTTTCCGATGCAAATTCCGCAGCACATGTATCAACCATTTTAAATGCTGCTGTTATACCCCATTTATAGCGCAGTTCCTTAATTTCATTCTCTGTCCTGCCTGTCCATTCTGCAATTACACAGTCAGGAAATTCAAGGCGTTTTGCTTCATATAAAAGTTCTTTATCCAGTTCTTTTGCAGTTTTAAGACTATCTTCCATCTCAACAAGTATTGCAATCTTATCAATAAACCACTCATCAATCATTGTTATTTCATGAATTTTCTGGTATGGTATGCCACGCCTTATAGCCTCTGCTACAACAAAAATACGGCGGTCATCAACAATATGGAGCATTTCTTCTATTTCTGGTGTAGTATTGTCTTTATAAGCACTTCCTTCCAGGCTGTCCACATGCTGTTCAAGTGAACGCAATGCCTTCATAAGCGCACCTTCAAAGTTTGTGCATATGCTCATAACCTCGCCTGTCGCTTTCATCTGTGTAGTAAGCGTCCTTTTAGCTTTTATAAATTTATCAAATGGAAGACGTGGTATCTTTACAACAACATAATCAAGGGCAGGCTCAAAACTTGCATATGTCTTGCCTGTAACAGCATTTGGTATTTCATCAAGTGTATAGCCAAGGGCAATCTTTGCGGACACTTTTGCAATAGGATAACCTGTTGCCTTTGATGCAAGTGCAGAAGAACGGCTTACACGTGGGTTTACTTCTATTACAATATATTCAAAAGATGTCGGATGGAGTGCAAACTGGACATTACATCCGCCTGTAATTCCAAGTTCATCTATTATTTTAAGTGCAGAAGTACGTAACATCTGGTACTCCTTGTCAGAAAGAGTCTGTGAAGGTGCAACTACAATGCTGTCACCTGTATGGACCCCGACAGGGTCAAGGTTTTCCATATTGCAGACTGTAATACATGTGCCATTGCTGTCACGCATTACTTCATATTCAATCTCTTTCCAGCCAGCAATGCAGCGTTCCACAAGAACCTGCCCAACACGTGAAAGCCTTAAACCATTTGTTAAAATTTCTACAAGTTCCTCTTCATTATTGGCAATGCCGCCACCTGAACCACCAAGTGTATATGCCGGGCGGAGCACAACAGGATAGCCAGTCTGGTTCGCAAATGCAATTCCGTCTTCTATATTTTCCACAAGTTCTGAAGTTGCACATGGTTCGCCAATCCTTTCCATAAGGTCTTTAAATTCCTGGCGTCCCTCTGCGTTACGGATAGTTTCTGCTGTAGTTCCTAGAAGCTTTACATTATGGCTGTCAAGAAAACCTGATTCTGCAAGCTCCATACCAAGGTTAAGCCCTGCCTGTCCTCCCATATTTGGAAGGAGGCTGTCAGGTTTCTCAATTTCAATAATATGCTGGAGCACATCTGTTGTAAGAGGCTCAATATAAACTTTATCTGCAATATCCTTATCAGTCATAATAGTTGCAGGATTGGAATTCACAAGTATAACTTCCATGCCCTCTTCTTTAAGGGAACGGCACGCCTGTGTACCTGCATAGTCAAACTCTGCAGCCTGTCCGATTACAATAGGCCCTGAACCAATTACTAATACCCTCTTAATTCCATCAATCTTTGGCATTATTCATTCCCTCCTGTCATCTTCATAAACTCATCAAAAAGCATTTCTGAATCCTTCGGACCAGCATTTGCTTCCGGATGGAACTGTACAGTTTTAACAGGTTTACCTGTATAACAAATCCCCTCTGCAGTCCCATCATTTACATTAACAAACCAAGGTTTTGCAACACTTTCATCTATAGAAGAAATATCAACTACATACCCATGGTTCTGTGATGAAATATATACTTTGCCTGTTTCAAGGTTCTTTACAGGGTGGTTTGCCCCCCTGTGCCCATATTTCATCTTATAGGTTTTTGCACCATGTGCAAGTGCCATAAGCTGGTGTCCAAGGCATATTGCAAAAACAGGTATGCCTGAATCTGCAAGTATTTTTACTTGTTCTATAATGCTTGTACATTCTGCTGGGTCACCAGGACCGTTTGTAATCATTATTCCATCAGGCTTCCCCGCTATTACTTCTTTTGCATCAAAATTGCATGGATATACGGTCACATTGCATCCCCTGTTTAAAAGGCAGCGTATAATATTTTTCTTAGTGCCAACATCAATTACTGTAATATTCCTGTCTGCTTCTGTTTTTAAAGAACCAATGTCCCCAGGTACATATTCCTGCTTGCTTTCACATGAAACCTTTTCCACTACACCTGTAACTTTATATTCTTTAAGCTTTGGGATAATCTCATCAATATTGTAATCTTCATTAGTTGTAATCATTCCATTCATAGTGCCTTTTTCACGTAATATTTTTACAAGGGCACGTGTATCTATTGAACAGATGCCAGGAATATTATTTTTCTCAAGAAAATGCTGTATAGTATCTTCTGAACGGAAATTACTTGGCATACGGGAAATTTCCCGTACTATAAAGCCATCTGGCCAGCCTTTAAGCGACTCCATATCTTCATAAGCTACGCCATAGTTGCCTATAAGCGGATATGTCATTGTTACTGCCTGCCCGGCATAACTAGGGTCTGTAAGCACCTCCAGGTATCCTGTCATTGATGTGTTAAATACTATTTCAGAAATAACTTCCCTGCAGGCACCAATGCTTTTGCCTTCAAATACGGTCCCATCCTCTAAAATAAGAAACGCTTTCATATTATAATTCCCATTCCTTTCCGTTTAGTTCTATTATCATCTGGGCAGTTTCAGCCATATTGACAGCACTGTCCATGCTAATTTTTTGTATATAGCGGTGTGCTTCACTCTCTGTCATATTATTACGCTCCATTAAAAGCTCCTTTGCCGCTGTAATTACCTTTTTATCATTTTCTGTCCTTGTCTTTGGCTTGTTCTTCTGTTTTCTGCACCAGCGGTTATACTGTATCATCATTGTTTCCAGAGTGTCCAGCAAATCCTGCACCCTGAAAGGCATTGCAAGGCACATTATGCCACTGTCACAATCTGCAAGTTTTGCAGGTGAAGCAAGAAGCAGCATCTGGAAACCTTTAGGCAGGTAGTCATTTATTTCGGAGTAGTGCATATCTGTAAATTTATACCCGCATATTACTATACCCCCATCTAAATGGTTCACCGCACTTACAACCTGTGCACCACTGTCACACACAACACTTGCATCATAACCATTCCTGATAAGAAGTTTCCTTAATTTTTTAGCATCTTCTAGTTTTGGAAATGCAACTATTATTGCCGCCATTCAAAACCTCCTGTCCAGTCCATGGTGCGTTTTTTACTAATGTCAGATTGCAGGAAGATACTTTTCTGTTTCCCACAATGTAACCTGCTTGCAATATTCATTCCATTCCAAATCCTTTGCCCTGACCATCTGCCCTGAAATATGGCTGCCAAGTATTTCTTGTATAAAACTGTCCTTTTTAAAATGGTTTACAGCTTCATGTAAAGTCCTTGGAAGCACTTCTGCATTTTTTATCTCTTCCATGCTTAATTCTTCCATACATACAGGTGGTTTAACCTGGTTCTTTATACCATCCATTCCTGCCGCAATGCAAAGTGCAATTACAAGATATGGGTTTGCTGCGCCATCCGGGCTTCTAAGCACAACACGCCCACCATCTGAACCTATTGATGCCAGCCTTATTAACGGGCTTGCATCTGTTGTTGACCATACAGCAGTAACAGGGGCAAGGTATCCAGGCACAAGCCTTTTATATGAATTAACTATAGGGTTAGTGACCAGTGACATGCCAGAAATATGTTTAAGTATTCCTGCCATAAAGTAATATCCTTCTTCACTTATACCAAATTTATCCTTTTCATCCGTAAAAATATTCCTGCCATCTTTATCCAGTGAAAATATATAATGTGCTCCTGAACCTTTGGCATCTGTCCTTGGCTTAGGCATAAATGTAGCATGCAGCCCATGCCTTTTTGCAACAGTCCTGGCAACAAGCCTTGTTGTCATAATACTGTCTGCCATTTCAAGCGGTGGTGCATATGCTGAACCAAGCACATGCTGCGCCGCCTCATCTGAATGATATGATGTTTCAACATCTATGCCCATATCTGCCAGATACAGTACCATATCACGTCTTGCATTCTCGCCGCAGTCTGCCGGCCCTACATCAAAATAGCCGCCCTTCTCACTTGAATAATTGGCCGGCTCTCCGTTTTCTCCAATGTCAAAAAGGAAGAATTCATTTTTAATAGCTACATTAAAGCTATATTCCATGCTTTCTGCCTCTTTTATGGCTTTCTTTAATATATACCTGCTGTCACCTGCAAATGGTGTACCATCTGGCTTTACAACGTCACAAAGGAAACGTGCAACTTTGCCATTCTGCGGCCTCCAGGGAAAAATTACAAATGTGCTTAAATCTGGGACAAGAAACAGTTCTTCATATCCCATGCCACTAAAACCATCAATAGCCTTGCAGTCAAACCTGTAATGCCCGTCTAGGATTTTATCAATCTGTTTAATGGTTGTTGCCATATTTTTAAGCTTGCCTGATATATCAGTAAACTGGAGGCGTATAAATTCTATATCCTCCTGTTCTATAAGGTCCAGTATATCCTGCCTGGTATACTTTGCCATTGTATATCCTCCTATCTGGTAAAAACTATATTTTTACGCATTTTTCCTATTATACACTTTTTTACCAGTGGTGTCAAAATGAATTTGCAGGCTGGACTCCCATTTCATAAAAATCCCCATGCCGTGCTTTGCACGGCACAAATAGTAATGAAAAATGCTGTTTTTGCATTTTTCTTGTGTGAAATTGTAATGATTGTT
>JAAWKM010000074.1 GCA_022797375.1 Lachnospiraceae bacterium | reverse complement strand
CACAAAGCCTCAGACAACAGACACTGTTTTTGTGGCTGTTAGCTGCTGTTTTTGCAGCGGTCTGTGGATTGTCCTGTGGAGTGGCTGTGAATAGTAACGGATATTATGATAAAACCTTATATTCCATTTTGGCAATAAATCTGAATTGTAACAGGGGAAACTGCTAATAATATTACCATTAATGCCAGATAGTATGTGAAAGGAATGGTGTTTTATGGTCGAAAAAAGAACAGACCTTGCTATAGAGGCGAGGGAGAGTTTTCCAGAAGATAATGTGGAGATTAAAGGAGTAGTCCTGGATGAAAAAATAATACAAGATGGATGTATCAGGATAAGCACAGTGAATATCACCAATGAACATGGTGCAGAATTAATGAAAAAGCCTGCTGGTAATTATGTAACAATAGAATTCACAGATAAAAGCAGGTATATGGATGACCAGGATACTAAGGAATTTGAGGAAAAAGTATCTGATACAATATGCGGTATACTTGAAGATATGGTAAAAGATAAAAAGGACAAGGCAGGGCATCAAGAGGATGGCAAGACAGAGACATATATGGTAACAGGGCTTGGTAACAGGTTTGCAACACCTGATGCGCTAGGACCTGTTGTAATGGAAAAGATTATGGTAAACAGGCATATGGTACGTGAATTTGGGGAAGAGGTACTAGAGGGGAATAAGGTTGTCTGCGCAATAGCCCCTGGTGTAATGGCACAGACAGGCATGGAAACTTATGAGGTGCTTAGCGGGGTTGTAGAAAATGTAAAACCAGCTTTTATAATTGTAGTAGATGCACTGGCTTCAAGAAGCATAGGAAGGCTTTGCAGGACAATCCAGATAACAGATACAGGAATTTCTCCAGGGGCGGGCATTGGCAACAACAGACATAAAATTAATGAGGAAACAATAAAAGTGCCTGTAATTGCAATAGGTGTGCCAACTGTAGTAGATGCGGCAGTAATTGTAAGTGAATGTATGGAAGAGACACTAAGTAAACAGGGATTTTCAGAAAATGAAATACAGATTTTCCTTGGAAGCATTGCAAATAACAATACAAAAAATTTATTTGTGACACCAAAAGATATAGATGAACAGGTAAGGTGGATTGGACGGCTTGTATCAAAAGGGATAAACAGTTTCTTTGGGAATTAAAATGAATAGAAGCAGATAAAGTCTCATATTTATGGTATAGGAGTTTAAAAGTATAAGTGAGGCTGGTTATGAAAAAAAAGAAATTAAAACGTGGTATGGTATATATAATTGTATTATTTATAATAATTATGTGGACAGGTATTATTTTAAAGGATAAAGACAGCCTTAGGGAAAATATGCATGATATGTTTATAAGTTATATAGTGGATGCAGGCATGTCGAATATTGATGTTGTAAAATTAAATAGTAAGGACAGTGGTGTATCATTCCAGTGGAAAATAATCTTTGAATCATGTCCTTTTATGACATATCTTGTAGAAAATGGCAGTGATATTAATAAAAAGTCCATAAATGGTTCGGAGAGTCTGGCATCAGTCTATCCAGGTTACAGGAGCAGGGATTTTTTCTGGAGTGGTGCAGGCAGTGATATGGCAGTTGCAAACAGGCTTTTTGAAAATTCTGATATACAGGTTGCTGAACTTGTACAGGAAGAAAAAGATTATAATAAAATGCTTGCTGAGAATGAGGAGATTAAAAGCCAGTCTGCCAGCCCTGCTGGTATGGATGCTAATGATGATGATAACAAAGAAAATGCAGATGAAGAGCTGTCCGGTGATGAAGGGCAGAATGCAGCAGGGGAGGTATACTTTAGTGCTGATGGTGTGGAAGAAGAAAATAATGCTGCAAGTGCTGCTTTTTCACCACAGATAAAAAATAACCTGGATACAATTAATAAGCTTAAAAACAGCAAAAGCCGCTCATTCCTTTTAAAGAATTTTTATATAACTGACTCTTCTACTTCTATTGACAATTCAGTTTTTAATGTTGAAAAACTGCTTTCAAAAGACGTAACAATTAAAAAAAGCGAAGAACCGCAGATTCTGATTTTCCATACACATGCTGCTTCTGAAGCATTTATAGACAGCAGAAAAGGAAAACAGTCTGATACTATAGTAGGTGTGGGAAGCCGTCTGGCATATCTGCTGCGTAAAAAATATGGTTATAATGTTATACATGATACGACAGAATTTGACAAGATAAACGGAAGCATTGACAGGAGCAAAGCTTATAACCAGGCAGCAGATAAACTGGAATCAACGCTGGCAAAATATCCATCAATAGAAGTGGTAATAGATTTGCACAGGGATGGCGTAGGCAATTCTGTGCAGAGGCTTACTACAATAGATGGCAAAAAAACAGCACAAGTTATGTTTTTTAACGGGTTATCCAGGAACTCATCAGGAAATATTGATTACTTATACAATAAAAATTTACAGGCAAACCTTGCTTTCAGCCTTCAGCTTAAATTAAAATGCATGGAAAATTATCCTGATTTTGCAAGGCCTGTTTACTTAAAAGGATACCGTTATAACCTGCATTTACGGGAAAATTCGCTGCTTATTGAGCTTGGCAATGAAAATAATACTGTTGAAGAGGCCAAAAATGCAATGGAACCTTTGGCAAAAGTGCTTGACCAGGTATTAACCGGGAAGTAAAGTTTTAAATGTAAATTGCAATTATGGCAATATAATGTTATTATATCAGACAGAGAATGACAGGCGCAGTATGCAGTATAAGCCTGTAATAAAGAAAACAGCGGAGGAATGAGGAACACATGGAAAAAACAGGACAGCCACATATCCGTAACTTTTGCATTATTGCCCATATAGACCACGGAAAGTCAACGCTTGCTGACCGCATTATTGAAAAGACAGGGCTTCTTACAAGCCGTGAGATGCAGGCACAGGTGCTTGACAATATGGAACTTGAACGTGAGAGGGGAATAACGATTAAAGCACAGACGGTGCGTATAATATATAAAGCCAGTAATGGTGAGGAGTATGTATTTAACCTTATTGACACCCCAGGGCATGTCGATTTTAATTATGAGGTTTCAAGAAGCCTTGCAGCATGTGAAGGGGCAATACTTATAGTTGATGCAGCGCAGGGCATAGAGGCACAGACGCTTGCAAACTGTTATCTGGCATTAGACCATGACCTTGAGATAATGCCTGTTATCAATAAAATAGACCTGCCAAGTGCAGAGCCAGAACGTGTTAAGGCTGAGATAGAAGATGTAATAGGGCTTGATGCTTCGGATGCCCCGCTTATATCTGCCAAAATGGGCACTAATATAGAGCAGGTGCTTGAACAGATTATTACAAAGATACCTGCTCCTTCGGGAGATGAAAATGCACCATTTAAGGCACTGATTTTCGATTCATTATATGATGCTTATAAAGGTGTAATAATATTCTGCCGTGTATTTGATGGTTCAGTTAAAAAAGGACAGGAAATACTTATGATGGCAACAGGCGCAAAAGCAGATGTTGTTGAGACTGGCATATTTGGGGCAGGAAGGTTTATACCATCAGAAGAACTTTCAGCAGGGATGGTTGGTTATATTACAGCAAGCCTTAAAAATGTACAGGATACACGTGTTGGTGATACAGTGACACTTGCAGCATCACCATGCAGCGAAGCACTTCCTGGATATAAAAAAGTACAGCCAATGGTTTACTGTGGCCTTTACCCTTCAGACGGGGCAAAATATCCTGATTTAAGGGATGCGCTTGAAAAATTACAATTAAATGATGCGGCATTACAGTTTGAAGCAGAAACATCTGTGGCACTTGGATTTGGCTTCAGATGTGGTTTTCTAGGGCTTTTGCACCTTGAAATTATCCAGGAAAGACTTGAGAGGGAGTATAATTTAGACCTTGTAACAACAGCACCAGGTGTTATTTACCATGTATATAAAACAAATGGTGAAATAATAGAAGTAACTAACCCGTCAAATCTGCCAGACCCTTCAGAAATTGAACATATGGAAGAACCTTTTGTGTCTGCTGAAATAATGGTTACAAAAGAATTTGTAGGCGCAATAATGACGCTCTGCCAGGAGAGAAGGGGCGTATATATTGGCATGGAGTATATGGAGGAAACACGTGCGCTCCTGAAATATGAACTTCCGTTAAATGAAATAATATATGATTTCTTTGACGCACTTAAATCACGTTCAAGAGGATATGCGTCACTTGATTATGAAATGAAAGGCTATGTGCCATCAAACCTGGTTAAACTTGATATACTTATAAACCATGAAGAAATAGATGCGCTTTCATTTATATTACATGCAGATACAGCATATGAACGTGGGCGCAAAATGTGCGGGAAGCTTAAGAATGAAATACCAAGGCAGCTTTTTGAAATTCCTATACAGGCAGCAATAGGCAGCAAAATAATAGCAAGGGAAACTGTTAAGGCAATGAGGAAAGATGTACTTGCAAAGTGCTATGGCGGTGATATTTCAAGAAAAAGGAAACTTCTTGAAAAACAGAAAGAAGGCAAAAAACGCATGAGGCAGTTTGGAAGCGTTGAAATACCACAACAGGCATTTATGAGCGTATTAAAACTTGATGAAGACAGTTAAAAAAGACGGGCTTTCATTATATATCCATATCCCGTTCTGTGTACAGAAATGCCTTTACTGTGATTTTCTTTCATTTAGTGCGGATGACGGGAAAAAGCATGAATATGTAAAAGCGCTTCTTAATGAACTGGCGGCATGGGAAGAGATTTTAAAAGAAAAGATTCCAGATATGGACAAGCTGTATTTTAAAACAGTATTTACAGGAGGGGGGACGCCAACATGCCTTGCGTCTTCCATGCTTCTTGAAATATTGCAGGCTGTGAAGAGATATACAGATGAAAATACAGAATTTACAATAGAAGCCAATCCAGGTACAATTACAGACAGCCATATAAGTGTATTTAAAGAGGCTGGCATAAACAGGACAAGCCTGGGGCTTCAGTCCGCACAGGACAGTGAGCTTAAGAAGCTTGGGCGTATACACACATATAAGGAATTTTGCAACAGTTACCAGAAATTGCAGAAAGCAGGCTTTAGCAATATAAATATTGATATAATGGCAGATATACCAGGGCAGGACATTGCAAGCTATAAAGATACCCTGGAAAAAGTGATTGCACTTGAGCCAGCACATATATCTGTATACAGCCTGATTATTGAGCCAGGCACAGCATTTTATAAAATGCATGAGCAGGGAGAACTGGATATTGCAGATGAAGATACAGACAGACAGATGTATAACCTGGCAAATGAAATATTAGGAAAGCATGGTTACAACAGGTATGAAATTTCAAATTACAGTAAAAAGGGGATGGAATGCCAGCACAATATAACATACTGGACAGACGGGAATTATCTTGGTACAGGACTTGGTGCTTCTTCTTATATTAACGGGACAAGGTTTACAGGAACAAGGGATTTTAATAAATATACCAGCATATTTAAGGAGAGGGCAGAGCCAGGGATGGCAGAAAACCAGGTAGAAAAAAATATTGGCAGCAGTTATGAAAATCTTTCTATTAAAAACCAGATGGAGGAATTTATGTTCCTTGGGCTAAGAATGTGCAAAGGTGTATCAAAAAGTGCATTTGCAGACAAGTTTGGGATAAGTATGGATAAGGTTTATGGTGATGTAATAAAACATTTTTTACAAAACAAACTATTGGCAGAAGATGTAAATAGTGGTAGAATTTACCTGACTGCAAGAGGCATAGATATAAGCAACTATGTACTGTCAGATTTTATATTAGATTAAATTAAAGTTTGTGTCTGTGTGCTGCTTGCCACAAACTTGTATTATACTTAAAAAGCAGCGCAGAAATGAGGTAAAATATGTCTAAAGTAAGTATAGTAATGGGTAGTGATTCAGACCTTCCTGTTATGTCTAAGGCAGCAAAAATGCTGGAAGATTTTGGTATTGAGTATGAAACCAGGGTTATATCTGCGCACAGGGAGCCGGATGTATTTGTAGATTATGCAAAGTCAGCAGAAGAAAGGGGCATAGAAGTAATAATTGCAGGGGCAGGCGGAGCAGCACACCTTCCAGGCATGTGTGCCGCAATATTTAACCTTCCTGTAATTGGTGTGCCAATCCATACAAAAGCACTTGGAGGTGCAGACTCACTCTATTCTATAGTGCAGATGCCATCAGGTATTCCTGTGGCAACCGTTGCAATAGACGGGGCAGCAAACGCTGCAATACTTGCAGCTAAAATGCTTTCTATATCAGATAAGGAACTGCGTGCAAAGCTTGCAAAATATAAAGAGGAACTTAAAGACCAGGTGGCAGCAAAAGACGCAAAACTTGGCAAAGAAGGATATGATGAATATTTAAAACAGATGTAAAACCAAAAATCTGGTTTTTTACCTGTCCTGATATCCTATAAACAGGACAGCCAGATACTTTACAGCATGCTGTTAAAGTATCTGGCAAGTCATTTTATATTAAAATTATTTTTCTACATACAATGACACACAATGTACTAATTAACGTTCCAAGCAGATAATATTCTGCAAATTTTTCATCTTTTGTAATTCTATCATATCTGGCGATAGATTTTGCAGTAAGTATAAATCCTATAGCAGTCTTATAAGTTTTTCTGGATTAAAGCCATATGTGTTTAAGATATTGTCCACAATTCTTATATGTCCTATTGAAAAATTCCAGCAGTCCATAATATAAGCCAATATTAATATACTTGCTAAATGTGCACATTGGCTGGTAACAAATACTTTTATTTTTTTGATGTTTTTTGAATTTATTAAATAAATATATTTTAGAGTGTCTATTATAAAATGTGCTAAAGTTATGTATGTAGCAGCAAGAAGCATATCCAGGCTTAAAACAGGTAATATAACAAATATATTTATGATATAATATTTTAGAGAGTGTAATAATGCATTTTTGTATTTTTCATTTTTATCATATTTATATTTAATATATTTTCATTGCAGAAGTAAAAATTCCCAAAAAAGTATCCTGTAATGTAAATTAATAAATATTTAGTTATCATTTTTGAAGTTCTCCTAGCTGGATTAATGCTTTTTTGGCTACATTTCCTGCATGTTTATATGTTAAATAATTGCCTCCAGCTAGTCTGCGTGCAACTGTGGACTGAGTAGTATCCAGGCGTTTTGCACATTCTTCCTGGCTGCCTCCATTTATTTCCATATCCCAGATTGTAAGTCTTTGTTTGTCTGACCATCCATTTTCTATTATCTTCATAAGTGTAAGAATTGTATTAATTTTTATAATTTCAAAGCTTTGTGTATCATATATTGAAATTTGTATGTCAGCAGCCTGTTTCCTTAATTTTTTTTCTTGTTCATGAAGCTGTTTTATCATTTCCCTAGCAGCATACCAAATTGGCCACTATTTTGAAGTACGTTCAACAATAGCTGATTTTGGCAATGTATCAAAAAGTAATGATTTTCATAAGGCGGTATGGGATATAGGTATAATAAACGCTGATAATATGTCAACTCAAAATAAAACTATATACCATAATGTTTCTATTGCTATAAAAGGTTAATTTTAAATGTTTTTTGTAATGGAATAAAAGAAGAGCATCCGCAGGAGCTCTTTTATTGTACTTCTTCATTTTTAGCATCTAAAAATTTATATTGTATATCATAGTTATGTATATCTGAAATATTATGATAATATACCCATGGTATTTCATTGATTTCTTCAGTTATTGTAGATTTTTTATTTCCTGCTTCTTTTATTATAATCTGGACTTTAGTGGCATTATAATTATTACAAAGCAAGACATTTCCATTTTCCCACATATTTGTACGAAGCTGCCATCCTATATTATATAAAGGAATTGTTCTTTGGAATTTATACTTACCATCTTCATTAATTGAAAATTCTCCTGCATAGTAACTATAATTATATTCGTTTTCACCACTCAACCCGATTATAAGTAATTTATCACCAAGAGTTATAATTCCACATTCTTTTATATCTCTTGTATCATTTTCAGTTTCTTTTATAATATCCAGCATTTCAGCATTGTTACTGGCTATATCTTTGTTACAGGCTGTAAATAATAATGTTATTAAAAAATATATAAAAATCAATTTATATTTAGTTTTATTTTTTTTATTCATTTTTCATTCAAAGACAAAGTAATGTAATAATTTACATTACTTTGTCTTTTATCCTTTCTTTAACCTAATTTTTCTTAAATTCCAGAAGTTCAAGCCCCTCATTGTCATCAAGTACCATTTTAATCATCCATTCATTTACAAATAAAAGAAGCGGGTTGCCTTTCATATCTTTAACAGCCTTTACATTATTCATGCGTTTGAGTTTTGTAACATCTGTGGAAGGGTCACCCACCCAGCGTATAAAACCATAAGGCAGTGTTTCAAGACGGATTTCACAGCCATATTCATTTTCAAGGCGGTATTTAAGTACATCAAACTGCAATACGCCTACGACACCTACAATTATTTCAGACATGCCAGCAGTATATTCCTGGAATATCTGTATAGCGCCTTCCTGTGCAATCTGGTTTATGCCTTTTACAAACTGCTTGCGTTTCATGGAATTAAGCTGTATAACACGGCAGAAATGTTCTGGTGCAAATGTAGGTATTCCTTCATATTCAAATTTTTTGCCAGGAATGGTTACTGTATCACCTATTGAAAATATGCCTGGGTCAAATACACCTATTACATCACCAGCATATGCTTCAGAAATAACCTGCCTGTCTTGTGCCATTATCTGTTGTGGCTGTGAGAGTTTAAGCCTGCGCCCGCTCTGTACATGGAACACATCGGAAGAGGCATCAAATCTTCCAGAACATACACGCATGAATGCGATTCTGTCCCTGTGGGATTTGTTCATATTCGCCTGTATTTTAAATACAAAAGCTGAAAATGGTTCTTTTACAGGGTCTATAGGCCCTTCATTAGAAAGACGTGGAAGAGGGGCAGAGGTCATTTCAAGGAAATATTTAAGGAATATCCCTACCCCGAACGTATTTAATGCGGAGCCAAAAAATACAGGGGAAAGTTCACCTTTGCTTACTTTTTCAAGGTCAAGAGGGTCACTTGCACCATCCAGAAGTTCTATTTCCTCCATAAGCTGTGTATATAAATTTTCTGGTACAATACTTTTAAGACCTGCATCATCAACTGAATAATCAGTTTCAGCGGCAGACTTTGCGCCTCCCGTGGCTACAGCTTCAAATGTGCGGACAGTTTTAGCTTTTCTGTCATAAATACCTTTAAACTCCTTGCCAGAGCCGATAGGCCAGTTTACAGGGCATGTGCGTATTCCAAGTACGGTTTCAATATCATCAAGCAGCTCAAAAGAGTCCCTTGCATCCCTGTCCATTTTATTTATAAATGTAAAAATAGGTATATGTCTCATTACACAGACTTTAAAAAGCTTTATAGTCTGTGATTCAACACCCTTTGAAGCATCAATAACCATTACAGCGGAGTCTGCTGCCATAAGTGTGCGGTAAGTATCTTCTGAAAAGTCCTGGTGTCCAGGTGTGTCAAGTATATTTATGCAGAAACCATCATAGTTAAACTGCAATACAGAAGAAGTTACAGAAATACCACGTTCTTTTTCAATTTCCATCCAGTCAGATACTGCATATTTAGAATTTGCTTTACCCTTAACGGAGCCAGCAGTATTAATTGCGCCGCCATAAAGCAGGAATTTTTCAGTAAGGGTCGTTTTACCCGCATCAGGGTGCGAAATAATTGCAAAAGTCCTGCGTTTTTCAATTTCCTGTTTTGTATTAATATTTTTAGTATTATTATCAGACATAATTTCCCCGTTCCTTAATGTAATTTCTATTACAGCAAATATATAAAAGGCATTTGCTGTACAGGTATTTTAACATATATATGGTAATAAATCCAATATTATTTACCTGATGTACTATAATACTGTGCCTGTGCATCCCACAGGCTTTTATACAGCCCGCCGTCTGCAATAAGTTTTTCATGGCTTCCCATTTCAAGTATATTTCCATTGTCAAATACAAGTATATTTTCACAGAAACGGCAGCTTGACATCCTGTGTGATATATAAATTGCTGTTTTCTGGCTGGTCATTTCATCAAAACGCTCATATATTTCAAGTTCTGATGCAGGGTCAAGGGCAGCAGTCGGCTCATCAAGTATAACAACAGGTGCATTTCTGTAAAGTGCCCTTGCAATAGCAAGTTTCTGGGCTTCCCCTCCTGAAATTTCCACGCCCTCTTCATCCTGGTTGTAAATCACTGTTCCAATTCCTTTTTCCATATTTTTTATGTGTCCTGCAATCCCTGCCTGCCCTAATACATGCCATATGCGCTGTTCACTATACTGGGTGCTTGCTGCAACATTCTGCGCTATTGTAAGTGGAAAAAGCTGGAAGTCCTGGAATACTACACCGAAAATCTGGCGGTATTCGTCATAGTTATATTTTCTTATATCAACACCATTAAGCAGTATTTCACCTTCTGACGGGTCATACAGCCTTAGCAGCAGCTTTATAAATGTAGATTTCCCGGAACCATTCCTGCCAGCTATTGCCATCTTATGTCCTGCTTTTATTTTAGCAGTAATATTTTTTAAAATAAGTTCCGGATTATTAGGATAGTGGAATGAAACATTTTTAAATTCCAGTTCATAGTCATTATCAAGGCGTTTTTCAACAGGAATAGTGCCTTCATATTTTTCATTTTCGAGGGAGAGAAAAGATATATAATTGCCTATATACTGGTGCATTATATGCAGGTTGTTCACTATTCCTGAAAAATCTGATATATTGTTTGAAAGAGCGGCAAGAGTACCAGCATAAAGCACAATGCTGCCTGTTGAAATAGAACCATTTGCTGCATTAAGCCCTGTATAAATATAAAATGTGAATAGAAGCAGGTTTATTATGGCTTCTGTTAAAGCAGATAAAAAAAGTTCTTTAAAAAACATTTTTTTAATTAACTTTATAATATTACCAGCCTCACGCCTTGCACCATTTAAAACCATATCTGCCATGTTGTAAATACGTTCCTGTTTACCAGTTTTATAATCATACAGGAAATTAAAATAAGCACCATACCGCCTGTTGCTTGTGATGTTTTCTTCAAACATGCTATACTGCATCTGGTTTGCCTTTTTGTGTATTAAAAACCGTATAAAAATTGATATAGCAATTACAAATAATACAATGATAATATCCCCGTTTCCATTACTTGTAAACAGGCTGGCAAGTATAACAGAAGCATATATTATAGAAATAATATGGCCAGTTATGTTGCTTATGTTACTGCAGTATGAAGTAATGCCGCCGTTTGAATGTGAGCTTGCTTCTGCCTTCTCTATATAATCAAGAGTGCCAGCCTTTTCTAAAATCTGGTAGTCAAGAACCAGGCATTTTACAGATATCCTGTTTAAAACAGACTCATCAATTTCCCTGCGCAGCACTATAAGATATTTATTGGTTATACACCATGTTAATGAAAGGAAAAAGGTTAATATAACCATAAATAATGCCAGCCTGGTTATTTCCTGTTCTGCTTTGGCAGTATTGCCAGGTGTGGCAATAGCATCTGCTATATAGTCCAGGATTTTTGCACCTAAAATAATATTTATATATAATACAGATGATGAAAGCATCTGTTCAAGTATTACCAGTGGCATGTAGGATTTTTTAATACCAGTGGCAAGGCGGAATATTTCAAATGCAGATACATTATTTTTATCTTTTCTGGTTTTGTTTAACCTGGTTTTATTTGCATTGCCCATATGCTTCCTCCATTCCATGCAAGTCCTTTTCTGCGCCTTCTTCATAATAATGGCTCTGTATTTTATAAATTCTGGCATACCTGCCATTTTGTTTTAGAAGCCCTGCATGGCTTCCTTCTTCCATAATTTTTCCATTTTCCAGGAAAAGTATGTGGTCACAGAACCTTGTGCTTGCAAGCCGGTGAGATATAAAGATGCTTGTTTTATTTTCTGTAATGTTATTATATTCTTTATACAACGCACTTTCAGCAATTGGGTCAAGTGCTGCTGTTGGTTCATCCAGTATCATAAGAGGTGCATTTTTATAAATACAGGCAGCAAGCATAAGTTTTTGTGTTTCGCCACCTGAAAACTGTATTCCGTTTTCATCAAAAATATTGGAAATATATGTGTCCTCCCTGTCTGGCAGGCTTTTTATTTTGTCTGCAATGCCAGCGCGTGAAAGAGCATCCCATAACTTATCTATATCTGTATTCTCTTTTTCCTGCCCTGATACAATATTTACAATGCGGAATGGCAGAAGTTCTAAATCCTGGAAAACAACACCTGCCAGCTTAAAATACTCATCAATGTCATATTCTTCAATATCTGTTCCATTAACTAAAATCCTGCCGCCAGAAGGATGGTAAAAGCCGCACAAAAGCTTTACAAGTGTGGTTTTTCCGCTGCCATTTCCTCCAACAAGTGCAATTTTCTCACCTGGTTTTATTTTAAGGTTTATATGTGATAATATATCCCTGTCATCATTGCCATAGCGGAATGATACATCCTGGAATTCAATTACAGGCGGCTGTTTTAGCATATTTTCTGTTACTTTTACTCCTGTACCATGTTTAAAAGTATCCTGCATGTCAATTACAGTACGGTAATCACAGACTTGTTTATTAGCTTCTGCCAGGTGTATAATGCTGTCTGTAAATCCAAACATCCATTCTGAAAAGTTAGATATAACACCAAGCATCAGCGTAAATCCTGAAAGTGTTATATCCCCATGCAATGCCTTGCTTATAAGTATAAAATATGCCAGCCCGTCACGTATTGCAGTAAAAACTGTGTCAGAAGCAACAGGCAGGAAAAAGCGTTTTTCTAATCCCTTTTGCCACTTTTTGCCAGATAAAGCATAAAATTCCAGGATATCACTAAACAAACTTTCCATTTTGTACATTCTTATATCTTTGCCACACACAACATTGGAAGTCCTGCTGCGTAACAGGTTTGTTTTCCTATGGATTTCTGAGTCTTCTTCACGGTGCTTTTCCAGGTATTTATGTGCATATTTGTTTGCAGATATATTGAAGATAAGCATAGCTAATAACACAAGCAGTATTTTATAATCTACTGTAACTATTGCCCCGCCAAATAAAAGCATACCTGCCAGATTCCTGGCAAGCAGGGGAAGTTCAATTAATACACGTTCTATTCCATTATAATTGCCACTTATTGCCATAGTTGCAAGACCATTTAGTTTATGGCAGGAGTTATTTTCCCTGTTGCAATAGTCAGTTACCAGGCTTTTCTCAATTAATTCTGGTATAAAATAATAACAGCGTACCATAGAGGCTGAATTTATATAGCAATTTTGTGAAGAAAGCCATATTATGCGTACAATCGTATATAATAATATAATTCCGCCAATTTGTGTAATAAAATCCCTGGCAGACAGTTTATTTTCAAATATATAAACTGCACGGGAAGGAATAATAACCATAATGCTATACTGCATTACATAAGCAATAACGGAAACAGGCAGCATTACAGGCGTACTTTTATAATGCCTTGTCATTTCATGCAATAAAAAGCAGATATTTGAAATTATGCTGTAGTGTCCGGGCTTGTGTGATTCTTTCATAAAACTATGTCTCCTTTAAAGAAAAACAATTATTTCTGTTAAATGGCTTTATGCATTTGTTTGCAATATAAAAGTTTTGCAGATGTTTAGATTATATCAGATAATATTTATAAGTTGCAGAAAAGTTCATAAGCGGGGAAAAAGCGTGCATAAACTGCAGATATACAGTATAACTAGAAATTTTATGGGTTAGAATATGTCCCAAGAGGCAGCATTATTTCTGTAGCAAATATGCCTGGTTCATTCTGCCTGTTAATATATCCATTGTGTTTTTCAACAACTTTATTAATACGCCACAAGCCATTTCCGTGGTTGCCGCGTTTATTAGTAATATATTCTTTATCCAGCTTACGTACTACTTCATTAGTGGAGTTGCTTACAGAGATATACAGATGTTTTTTCTGTATACATAGATAGATACGTATAAACTTGTTCTGGTTTTCTTCCATTTTACCACATGCTTCGATTGCATTGTCAATTAAATTGCCAATAATTATACAGAGGTCTACAGGATTAAATAAAAGTTTATCTGGAAGCAGGGCATCACATTTAACAGACAGCCCTTTATTTACAGCGAGGGAAAGTTTGCTGTTAAGCATTGCATCCACACTTGTATTTCCAGTTTTATATTTTATTCCAACTGAGTCAAGCTCATTTTCCATAAGGCTGATATATTCGTCAGCTTCTGCATATTCACCCAGTGCCAGATGTGCGCGGATTTTCTGCATATGGTTGTGGTAATCGTGCTTCCAGCCGCGGATTGCCATATAAACCTGGCTTGTCTGGGAAAGCTGGGCAGCTGTTATTTTTCTTTCATAATCAAGCATTTTCTTTTCTGTTTTCTTTGTGTGTATAATACAAAATAAAATAAATAAAACAGCTATAGCGGCTGTAAAAAACCAAGCCATAAGAGCCCTCCCTAAAAATAGTATTTTACAAATGCCTGGTTTAGTGCCTTGTAACAGCCGCGGCTGACCTGGCAGCTTGTCTGGCAGGAAAAGAAACATTCTGTTTTAGTTATTTTATCAATATTCTGTATATTGGCAAGTACAGAACGGTTCACCATACAAAAACAACTGTCATTCCATTGTTCTTTTAACTTTTTCATAGAACCTTTATAACTGTATTCCTGTTTTTTGGTTTTTATATAAATATAATGTCCTTTAACTTCTGCATAAATTATATCAGATTTCTTTAGTTTAATATAATCACCAAGGTAAAAAAATCCAATATAATCTTCTGTTTTATTTCCGCAATCCAGTTTTTCCTTACCCATAGAGGATAAAGCTTCCCACAAATCGCATTTCTGGTAAGGTTTAAGCAGATAGCGGAAAGCGCCTGCTATATATCCTTCAAATACATATTCCTTATAGCCTGTGATAAAAATAATTACAAGGTGGCTGTCATGTTGATGTATATGCCTGGCAAGCTTCATTCCATCCATTCCATGTAAGCCAATATCAAGCAGAAGGCAGTGGAATGGCAAATCTTCTGGATACTTAAATAAAAGTTCCTCTGCACTCTGGAATAGTTCAATATTAACAGAAATCCCTTTTTCATCATAGTATTGTAAAACTTCATGCCGGAGGCATTGGAGCTGTGTGCTGTCATCTTCACAAATGCCAATACGTACTGGCTGGTTTGTAGCCTGTTTTAACATGGGGATGTATAAAATGTTCCATAATTTAGGTTATCTGGTATATTATATAATGGAACAAGAAAAAAATTTCCTTTTATTTTGTAAAGAGATTTTGCAGGTATGCTTTTGTGTTTTTGGGGATATTTAATTGTAAAATATAATCTGCACATTATAATCTGCTCCTGTAGTTTTAATTATAGCCAGCCAGGGTGTTTACCAGTTTTGTATGGATATTTTAACATATAACTGGGTGCTATTTCAATATTGTATAAATAAAAGTACACGTCCGTTTCATAAAATGTTACTATTCACAGCCACTCCACAGGACAATCCACAGACCGCTGCAAAAACAGCATTTTTCATTACTATTTGTGCCGTGCAAAGCACGGCATAGGGATTTTTATGAAACGGACGTGTTAGATATTATAAATAATATTGTGTATCTGCCAGAAAAAGTATATAATGAGTTTATTAATGCTTTAGGCAGGGAAGCTTATGGCGTTCTTGTTATAAAGAAATTAAAAAAGAAAGGAAGAGAAATAATGGTAACAAAAAAATTCCAGGATATTACACTTTCAGCGCTTGGCATGGGTACAATGCGCCTTCCTGTTTTTGATGGCGATGATTCAAAGATTGATGAAGCCAAAACAGCAGAAATGGTTGCTTATGCTATAGAACATGGCATTAATTATTTTGATACAGCATGGGGCTACCATAGTGGAAATTCAGAAACTGTTATGGGCAAAGTGCTTAAAGCTTACCCACGTGACAGCTTTTATCTTGCTTCAAAGTTTCCAGGATATGACCTTTCAAATATGGACAAGGCTGAAGAAATATTTGAAAAACAGTTGAAAAAATGTGGAGTGGATTATTTTGATTTTTATTTATTCCACAATGTCTGTGAAATGAATATTGATGCATACCTTGATGAAAAATATGGTATTTACAAATATCTTACAAAACAGAAAGAAAATGGACGTATACGCCATCTTGGTTTTTCTATACATGGAAGCTATGAAATACTGGAACGTTTTCTTGAAGCATATGGTGATGATATGGAATTCTGCCAGATACAGCTTAATTATATTGACTGGTCATTCCAGAATGCCAAAGCGAAGACAGAGCTTTTAAACAAACATAAAATACCAATATGGGTTATGGAGCCGTTACGTGGTGGTAAACTTGCAAAACTTCCAGATGATGTGGCAGCAAAACTTTCAGGCATGCGTCCTGAAGAGGAGATACCAGCATGGGCATTCCGTTTTCTGCAGAGTATAGAAGGTGTTACAATGATACTCTCTGGGATGTCAGATTTTAAGCAGGTACAGGACAATATTAAGACTTTTGCGGCTGAAAAGCCACTTTCAAAAGAAGAGATGGACACACTTCTTGGAATTGCAGATGGTATATTGAGTAAACGTCTTCCTTGTACAGAATGCCATTACTGTACAAGCCACTGTCCAAAAGGTTTAGACATACCAGGGCTTATAAAACTTTATAATGAACATAGCTTTACTGGTGGAGGCTTTATGGCGCCAATGGCGCTAATGGCAGTGCCAGAAGAAAAGCATCCATCAGCATGTATTGGATGCCGCAGCTGCGAAGCGGTATGTCCACAGCAGATAAAAATATCAGAGGCTATGAGTGATTTTGCAAATAAACTTGCTAATGCAAAAGACATTTAATCTGTAATTATGCAAGGTTAATCCTGTCTTTGGTATTTACAAGTTTTGGAATATATGCTTTTTGTACAGGATAAAATAATTTCTGCCCAGTAATAATAGTACTGGGCAGTTAAAAACTATTCCATTTATCTTACAGCAGCAAGTCCTGCTTTTTTCATCTTTTCTTTATGTTCATACATACGGTTATCAGCTATCTGGTATAATTTTTCTATATCATGTTCATTCTGGCTGCCGCATGCATAACCATATGCCATAGACATATTCAGGTTTTCAATTTCTGAATTTTTCTTGTTAATATTTTTATGCAGGTTGCCTGTTAGTCCAATAACCTGGCTTTCATCAGATGTTTCCAGCACAGCAGCAAATTCATCACCGCCCATTCTTGCAACAATTCCGTAATCCCCAAATGTTTCCATAATAACTTCTGCAGCACTTTGTATTAAAACATCGCCTTTTGCATGTCCATATGTGTCATTCATAATTTTTAAATTATTTAAGTCAAAACAGAAGACAGTATATCCTTCTGTGTTTTCTTTATCAATTTTTTGCATAAATTCTTTACAATAGCGCCTGTTATGGAGTTGTGTCAGTTCATCAGTATATGCACTTTTAAGCAAAGAATTACGTTCTGTTTCCTGCATTGCCTTTTTAGTCATATCCATATAAAAAGCTATAATAAGTATAAACACAAATGCTGTTACCCCTATGGAAGACACCCCCTTAAGATTAAAGGGGCTGTAACCTGAATAGCGTTCCATGCAATAACCAGCCAGGTCATATGCAATACATATTATAATGAAGAGCATGCCAGCCAGGAAAAATTTATTTTTCTTCTTTTTAGCCTTTAGGTTAAGAACCAGTACCATAAAGAAATAGATAAGGCTGCATATAATAATTATATGCATATATTTAAGAGTGGCAGCAAAATGTACAATATCCATTGTGTGTAATGCAATAGCTATAGTTATAAAGGTGGTCTGTATTGACAGAAGCAGCCAGTATAGTATTTTTAGAACTTTGTTTTCCAGACTGGCAACATCACCATACATATAAACTGTCATTGGTATTGGCAAAAGGTACAAAGAAACATATTCCAGCAATGAAACAGAGTAAAGTGGTATAGAAAAAATTAAAATAACATCATAGTAGCACAATGTCCATAAGCCCATGCACACTGAAAACATGGAAACACAGAATATCTTTAAAAATTTTGTGGAAATTGTAAGGACTATAATGGTAATTATGCCCGTTACAAGCCCAAAAATAAGCAGGAAACTTCCTAAAAACAGCGGAATCCGGTTTTCTGTCATAATAACCCTGTATGCATCTTTCCAGTCGTAAATACGTATAGGGTCTAATTTAGAAAAAACATTATCTTCTGTTACACAAAATTTAATTAATAATGTTTTCCCTTTATAATTATTGGGGAGGTCAATAAACTGGTAACCAGTGCCGACAGTTTTTCCTGCCATAAAACGGTCATACCCATATTCATAGACCATCTGGCCATTAATGAATACTTCAATTGCTGCCTGTTTTGTATGTATGCGTAATACACCTTCAGAAGTCTGCCAGTTGTCAGGGAGTTTGCGTTGTATCAGGATAATATCATTTTTACTGGCGGCACTAAAGCGGAAAGTATCAAGGGAAACATCTTTGTATAATTCATCGTTTATTGTTATATTCCATAAACCATCAAGCGGGACATATTTTGAAATCCCAGGATAGTCTTTTGTAATAAGCTTGTCTGCACTGATAGTGGTTATAATAATGCTTGCGAGCGCATAAAAAATCCAAAAACCCCTAAGAAAGTTTTTAAAAGCCTGTTTCCTCTTTTTCAATTTATTTACCCCTTCCCCTGTAAAAATAAACAGAATCCTCTATTAGCATATTATACAGACAAAAAGCATGAAATGCAAATATTTTGTTGTTATTTGCTATATGTAAGAGCAGAATGTTACTATTCACAGCTACGCTGTTCATAGTAACCAGCAGTGCTTTCAGCACTGGTTATGTACACATTTTGCACAAAAAACGTGCAAAATGGCACCAAAG
>JAAWKM010000073.1 GCA_022797375.1 Lachnospiraceae bacterium | reverse complement strand
CATTACAATTTCACACAAGAAAAATGCAAAAACAGCATTTTTCATTACTATTTGTGCCGTGCAAAGCACGGCATGGGGATTTTTATGAAACGGACGTGCCTGCCCTGCCAAGTTTTTCTATTAACGCATTTACACGTCCTGCACATGCACGTATCTCATCTTCTGCCAGTTTCCCTTGTGCATATGCCTCCTTTATATCTTTATCATCTTTAAGGCTTCCTGGCATAATAATATCATTACCCGCTGCCACACACTTCCATGGTACACTTCCGTCTTCAGGTGCAGTTGTGCTCCAGTCAGATATAAATACACCTTCAAACCCCCATTCACCACGTGCAACGGTTGTACACAAGTCTTTGCTGTTAGCTGCATGTATGCCATTAATACAGTTATAAGAAGTCATAATTGCCGCTGGTGCACTTTCCTTTACTGCGATTTCAAACCCACGCAGGTATATTTCACGGAGAGCACGCTCTGAAATGCAGGCATCCACACCAGTGCGGTTGTCTTCCTGGTTATTACATACAAAATGTTTAATTGTTACGCCGCATTTCCCACTGTTTTGAACACCTTTTGTTACAGCTGCTGCCATAACCCCTGACACAAGCGGGTCTTCTGAATAATACTCAAAATTCCTTCCGCACAGCGGATTTCTCTGGATATTCATGCCTGGCGCAAGCCATAAGCCAATATTAAACTCTTCCATTTCTGCTGCAACTGCCCTGCCAAATTCTTCAGCAAGGCTTATGTCCCATGTTTGTGCAACTACTGTCCCAACAGGAAACGCTGTACAGAACTGGTAATACATATCTGAATCTTCGTGTGTCTGTGCCTCTTCTAAAAACCCATTCTCAAGTGAAGCCAGAAGGCTTGTGCTGTGCAGGTTTCCTGTCTGCCTGTCTGTTTCATAGCTTTGCTGAAGCCTTAGCCCTGCCGGTCCGTCTGCCATAATAATACATAGTTTCCTGCCCTGGCTGTCTGTTATTTCTGCTGTTTCCCCTGCTGAGCCTGGCACATTTATCCCTGCTGAACCAAACATACTGTTTTCATCTGTAATTTTTCCATGTAGCAATGTTATTAAATCTTCTGTCTGGCCTTTTTCCATATATGGTGTTTTACATACAGCCTTTTCTTCTTTATGCGGAATAAATGTAAATACTGGTATTTCCTGTTTCTCTGCCTCTGCAAGCCATTTTTCTGCTTCATCCTTTGCAAAAGCAGCAGAACCAGCTTCTTTAAAATCTATGGTTCTTTTACATATCCTGTCTGTATTCTCAATTACCACTGTTTCTTCCACATCAATCAATGCTTCAAGGGACAGTGAAATGCTGCTGTTGCCTGCCCATATCCCATATTTCCCATTTCCAATAACCCATGCGCCTGTTTCTTCTGAAAAACCTGCAATCTGCTTCTGCTCTATTGTAATTATAACCTGTTTAGTTTCCCCTGGTTTAAGGATATCTGTTTTAGCAAAACCTGCAAGCCTGTGGTATTCCTTTGCTGTCCCTGTCTGTGGCGGTGTTATATATACCTGTACAACTTCCCTGCCTGGATAGTCTTTACCTGTATTTTTTACAGAAATTTTAACTTTAATTTGTGTCCCAGTTATATCCAGGCCTTCAAATTTAATTGAAAAAGATGTATAAGAAAGACCATAGCCAAATGGGAACAGTGGTTTTATTCCAAAACTGCTAAAATACCTGTAACCTGCATAAATCCCCTCTCTGTATTCCTCTTTTGACAAATCCCCGTCCAGGTAACTAAAGCTTTCTGCACATGGGTAATCCTCATAATTTACAGCCCATGTTGATGCAAGTTTACCAGATGGAACTATTTTACCTGCCAGCACGTCTGCAACTGCATTTCCACCTTCCTGCCCTGGCAGGGAAATATTTAATATAGCTTTTATATTTGTGGTTTCCTTGAGGATGCCAGCAAGCTCTATTGGCGCACCAGTATTAAGGATTAATATAACAGGAATATTTTTACTGTCCAGGCATAAAATATCCTCCCTCTCCCTGCTACTTAAATAATAATCCCCTTCTGACTTGCGCCTGTCCCTTCCCTCGCCAGATATACGGCTTATTACATAAATTGCAACAGAAGCGCCTTTTATATCATTATCAGTAATATCCCGCCCGCCTGGTATTAAAAACGGATTGCTGGCATAAGCTTCAAACGTATCTTCAGTTTTGCTGGCATCTTCTCTCACTTTTTCTCTCCATAAATTCCTGGCAGCCATATAACGGTTGTTATAATCCTCAATCCAGCCTGTACTTGTAATAGAAATCCCAGCTTCTTTTAACCCTGTATATATTGAAATATTGTATCTGTTATTAACATCGCCTGAACCAGTGCCACCTTTAATAGTGTGGTCTGCACCACTTCCGAAAAGTGCAGCAGGTTTTGTGACATCAAGCGGAAGGACCTGGCCATCATTCCTTAACAATACAATGCCATCTGCTGCAAGTTTCCTTGCAAGCCCTGCATGTACTGTTTCACGTACTGTATGCTCTTTGTTTAATGTTCCACTATAAAGTCTTTTTGCTTTTTCCATGTCTTTACCTCTGTTTTTTATTTTATTTAATTAACGAAAAACATCCATAGCTGTTATTTATAATGGAAATAAAAACTATGGATGTTTAAAAATACTTATACAGCCTGGCTGTTACTCTTTAACACCACCAAGTGTAATTCCTGCGATTATATACTTAGAAAGGAACAGGTATACAAGGATAATTGGTACTATTGCTATCATAATCATCATGTATATTTTGCCCATATCAAAGTTCATATAATCTGCACCCCTCAATGTTGCGATAAGGATTGGTACAGTCATTTTATCCTTTGACTGGATAACAAGTGCAGGAACGAAATAGTTATTCCATGAACCAACAAATGAGAAGATTGCCTGTACTGCAATAGCTGGTTTCATAATTGGAAGTACAATCCTGTTAAATGTCCTGAACTCGCCACATCCGTCAATCCTTGCAGCCTCAACAAGCGACAGCGGAAGGGATGACTGTAAGTAGCTGTACATAAAGTAAAATACAGATGGTGAAGCAATGGATGGTATAATAAGCGGAAGCAGTGAATCATACATCCCCATATTAGTAACCAGACGTAAGAAACCCATTGCTGTAACCTGTGTTGGCATTACAAGAATAGCCATTATAAATGTAAATGCTACTTTCTTAAGCTTAAAATCATATGCATAAAGCCCGTATGCTGTCAGTGCAGAAAAATATGTACATATTGCAGCTGAGCAGCCAGAAACTATCAGGCTATTTAAAATCCCCTTAAACATTGGGAAAGTACCATCATTTGCAACGCTCATAAAGTTCTTTAGCAGATGTCCGCCTGGAAGTGCTGAAAAACCTTTCTGCAGGTCTGAATGTGAACGTGTTGCATTCACTATCAGTATATAGAAGAAGAACAGGCACATAAATGACAGTATTACAAGTACCACATGTGCAATAACACTGCGCAGGCGGTCTGGTTTTTTTGATTTCATAAGCTATCCCCTCCTTTTTGCCTTTCTGGCAGCTGCTTTTGAGCCATCAGGGTCATTGTTGTTAGTCATGCGGTATACAAAGAAGCAGAGTATAGCGCTGACAATAAACAGGTAAACAGACAATGCACCTGCCATGCCATAGTTCCTGCTCTTTAAGTGGCTGTTCAGGAACATAATCAGTGTCATTGATGTACGGTCTGGAGAGCCCTGGCCATTTGTTAAAATCTGTGGTACATCAAACATCTGCAAACCGCCAATTATAGAGTTAATCAGTGTATAAGCAAGAATTGGGCGTATAAGCGGAAGTGTAATTTTAAAGAACCTTTGTATACTGTTGCACCCGTCAATTTCGGACGCTTCAAATATATCTGTACTTATTCCCATAATTGCCGCCATAAGCATAATTGTAGTATTTCCAAACCACATAAGGAAATTCATAAACCCTACAAGTGACCTTGTTCCAAATATAGACCCCATAAAATCAATTGGTTCTTTGGCAATGCCTATTGACATTAAGATGCTGTTAACTGGACCGTTTGTTGAGAACAGTGTAAAGAACAGCATTGCAAACGCTGATGCCATAATCAGGTTTGGAAGGTAAATAACTACCTTGAAAAACTGCTGTGCATGGATTTTAAGGCGGATATCCACAAACCATGCTGCAAGCAGCAATGCTATTACAATCTGCGGTATAAACCCTATAATCCAGAGTATAAATGTGTTGCCTGCATATTTAAGCATATCTGATGCCATCAGGCTGCTATAATTCTCCATCCCTACAAAATTAGGGCCTACTTCTTTAATTCCTGAACGGTAATATTCAAAAAAACTGTATCTTATTGTATCTGCCAGAGGAATAAAAGAAAAAATGAAAAAGCTTACAAAAAATGGAAGAATAAAAATATATCCCCACTTTGAATAGCTGACGCTTTTATGCCTGCGTTTCATAAAGCACCACTCCTTTCACTTTTTAATAACAGTGTAGCTGGCGCTGTTATTGTGCCCACTTTATCTCTGTAGTTTCAGGATAACGCTCTTTTATTGCTGTTTCAAAGTTTGATTTAGCCTTGTCAAAATCAACCTGTCCCTGGAAGTAATCGCTAAATGCATTCTGTATTAATTCAACACATCCCTGGTCATAAGCTGAAAGCGGTGCTATTTCAATATTTTCTGCAACAGGTGTAAAGTACTCAAATGAGTTCTGCCCGCCAAGAAATTCAGAGGCATATGTTTTATTGTCTTTAGCTGCTTCCTGCATACCACTCTTTGTATTTGTAAAGTCTAAGTAATCTTTAGAGATCTTTAAAAGGTTATCTTTATTGCCAGTTACTGAAAGTATAATGTCTTTAACAAGTGTTGGATTGTCTGTGCCTGTGCATGCATGTACATATGAGCCGCCCCAGTTATATTCCTGTGGAGGGTTTGTAACAGCCCATGCGCCGTCTTTACCATCCCAGTTAGGTTTTAAAGTAAAGTCAATGCCCCATGCAGGGAAAAGGAATGCGAATACCTTGGATTTTGAACCCATTGCCTTATTCCAGTCATCATTCCACTGCCCTTTTACAGTTTTATTAAGATATCCTGCATCAAGCCATTCTTTGGAAGTAGTTATCCAGTCCATAATCTTCTGGTCAACATTAATAACTGTCTCACCTGGTTTAACCCAAGGCTGTGAAATACTGTTGCCATAAAGCCTGAAAGTATCAGCATAAGAAGAGAATGTATAATATCCCTTTGCTTTCAGTTCCTCTGCTGTTGCTTTCAGAGTATCCCAGTCTTTTACCTTTTCACCAATCTTTACAGGGTCATCTGTGCCAAATACATCTTTTGCAATATCACGCCTGTAAACTAAAAGCCCTGGGCAGCACTGCCATGTAGAACCCCTCTGTACACCATTCACATCAGAAGCCGTTACCTTTGTAAAATCATACTGGTCTGCAAGGTCTGTGTCAGGGTTAATGCCAAGGTCTGTAAGAGGCATTGCAACATCTGCTTCTGCATCTGTATACTTGTATACATAGTCAGTTTCTGATAAAAAGATATCAACCTTGTCATCTGCTGCTGCACTTGCCTGGTTAAGCAGGGCTTCATCAAGTTTCTGCTGGTACACCCCATCCTGGTTAGGGTTTATAATCCAGTGGATTTCTGTACCATCTTTTAAAGTAGTTACTGTTCCATCAGAAGATGTTTCTTTAACTTCAGGATAAACTGCTGTTACCCTTCTCATAAACTCATCATTCCAGCTATAGACATTAATAACTTTGCCTTCTGAAGCATTATCCCCGCCACTGTTTTCAGAACTGTCTTTCTGTGTGCTGGAAGTTTTCTTCCCGCCAGCCCCTGAGCCATCGTTGCCGCATCCTGCTAGTGTACTTGCAGTTAAAGCAGCCATTAATACCATGCTAATATACTTCTTTTTCATAGTAAATTCCTCCTTAAATATAAAATTATTATTGCTCTTTTCATAATAGATTATAGCCCGTTTATACGCTGTTTAATACTAAATACGTTTTATAAATGTTAAAATCATGCTATGATTTTGTACCAGGTTAAATACAGAAATAGACACATGTTTTTATGAAATTTCAAATATAATTTCTGTCTGTTTTGTAAGTATTTCTTCTGGAATATAATTTCCTTCTATTTCTTTACCATTTACAACAAGCCTTTTACATCCTGCTTCTGCATGGCATTTATTACTAACTACAATATGCAGGTGTTTTCCCCTGAAATCTTTATTAATCTCAAAACTTTCCCATTCTTTTGGAATGGCCGGCTCTATTTTAATCCCGTAAAAATCAGGACGCATTCCTAAAATACCTTCCACACATCCTGTCATGACAGTTGATGCTGTGCCAGTAAGCCAGTGCACATGTGAACGTCCAAAATGAGGGCTGTCCTTGCCTTCTGTAAACTGTCCATAACAGTAAGGTTCCAGCTTACGTATTTCTGCTTTACTGTTCTGTGCCGCAGGAGCATTCTCTATAAAATACTTAAATGCCCGTTCACCATGCCCACGTAAAGCTTCAGCAAGTATAATCCAGCCTTGTGACTGCGAAAATATACCAGCATTTTCTTTTGTGCCAGCGTTATATATGACAGCAAGCGCACCTTCAAAGGCGTGTTTATGGTAAGGCGGGTCCATTAAGACTGCTCCATATTCTGTATTAAGCCTTTTATATACCATATCCAGCACAGTATCTGCCTGGCTGTCTGAAGCAAAACCGCTTATTACTGCCCAGCTCTGTGGGTTAAGCCACATATCCGCCTCAGGGTCAGTATGTTTTCCTATTATATCACCACTTTCTGTAATACCACGTATAAACCTGTCCCCGTCCCAGCAGGTTTCTTGTATAACTGCACCAAGTTTTTCCTGGTTCCTGCTAAGATAAACTATATAATCTTTATCTGCCTTATATTCTGCAAAATCCTTCATAACAGACATAGCCAGATAAAGCTGGAATGCTACAAAAGAGGATTCACCTTCTTTGCCAAGCCTTAAACAGTCGTTCCAGTCAGCGTAAAGCCCGGCGGGCATGCCATGTCTGCCAAGATGTTCCATGGAGAAACCAATAGCACGTTTTAAATGTTCATACACAGTGCCTTCATCTTTATTGGCAAAAGGAATTACTTCGTCAATAAATGAAAGGTTTCCTGATTCTGCAATATACTTATAAATTGTTGGAAACAGCCACAAAGCATCATCTGCCCGATATGCCGGGTGCCCTGTTTCTTTTACATAAGAAGCATCATCAGGTGTATCCTCATGGCCCGGGTTGTGTGTAAACTTTACAAGAGGCAGCCCGCCGCCATTATCCACCTGTGCTGAAAGCATAAAACGTATTTTTTCCAAAGCCATTTCTGGTGCAAGATGTATTATACCCTGTATATCCTGTACTGTATCACGGTATCCATACCCATTGCGCAGCCCGCAGTAAGTAAAAGAAGCAGCACGGGACCATATAAATGTCATAAAACAGTTATAGGCATTCCATGTATTCACCATAGTATCAAATTCTTTACTTGGTGTTTTTACCTGGAAATGTGAAAGCTTCCCATGCCAGTACGAAACAAGGCTGTCCAGGTCTTTCCTGCACTGTTCTTCTGGATTATTGTAATATTTTAATATGTTTCCTGCTTCCTCATTGTCTTTCATGCCAAGTACAAACACAATAGTTTTTGTCCCGCCTGGTTCAAGTGTAATTACAGAAGAAAGCGCACCACATCCGTTTTCATTGTAATTAAGTGAACCATCCAGATGCCCGCAGGATACACCTTCAGGGTTTCCATATCCATTATAACGCCCAAGGAACATTTCCCTGTCACCGCAATATGAAGAAACATCTGCCCCTGCCATGCCAAAGAAACGTGATGTGACAGTTTTACTATCTACCTCATTACCTTCTTCTAATGCATCCAGGTTGCTATGTACCATCTGGCATATACGGTTTTTACAGAATGCTGTTTGTGTAATAAACTGTGAATACTGCAGGTTCACCTGGTCTTGTTCATAATTGCTGTTATTAGTAAATTCTGCATACCCTGTAATTGTTAATTCCCTTGCAGTGCCAGAATTATTAACAAGGCTTAACTCCCATACCTCATAATCCTTATCCAGAGGTACATAATATAAAGCCTCTGAATGTATGCCACTATAGTCCGCTGATATCTTTGTATATGCAGTACCATGACGGCATTCACTTTTGTAACTATCCAGGTCTTTGCCAACAGGCTGCCAGGAGGCAGACCAGTAATCTTTACTGTTATTATCACGTATATAAATATAACGTCCAGGCTGGTCAAAACTGTTAAAAATATAACGCAGTATCCTTCCATTAGCACCAGACCTTGCAAAACTGTATCCGCCTGCATTATTAGAAATAATTGCACCATAAGCAGGTGAACCAAGGTAATTTACCCATGGCGCTGGTGTTCTGGGATTATTAATTACATATTCCCGCCTATTGTTGTCAAAATAACCAAATTCCATTTTCCTCCTCCTTATCAATTATTTTATCTGGATTATACTTTTTAATAGAATTTTTATATATCAGGCTGTATACAAAAATATCAGATTTATGTCCAGAAATGCTGGCATAATACATAACTTAGATATTATAAATGAAAAAATAAAAAGCCCCTGCTGTAATGAAACAGCAAAGGCCTTTTATATCTCTTATATAACATTTTTAACGGCGCAGCGTAAACCTGCTTAAAATATCTTTCATTAAAGCAGCCTGGTTTGACATCTCTGTACTCGTAGCAGCAAACTCCTCACTTGTAGCAGAGTTTGTCTGTACTACACATGAAATTTCATTAACCCCCCTTGTTACCTGTTCAATTGACTCAGCTTCCTGCATAGTTGCCTGTGTAATTGAATGTACAGCTTCCAGCACATTGTTAGATATCTCAACTGTCTTTGTAAGAGAGTCTGATACACTCTTCACAATGCCACTGCCTTCATTAACTGTAAGTATTGAATGTTCAATAAGGTTTTTAGTTGCTTTTGCTGCTTCATCTGATTTGGCAGCAAGGCCACGGACTTCTTCTGCTACTACAGCAAATCCCTTTCCCACTTCACCCGCACGGCTTGCTTCAACAGCAGCATTCAGTGCAAGTATATTTGTCTGGAATGCAATATTTTCAATTGTTGCAATAATCTTACCAATTTCATTAGATGAATCTGATATCTTTTCCATTGCCAGCACCATATCACCCATAAGGCTGACACTTTCTTCAACCTGCCTGCCCGCAAGTTTAGACTGTGCACTTGCCTGTTCGCTGTTATGGGCATTGTTTTTAGAATTATTAGAAATCTCTACTATCGTAGATGCAAGCTGTTCAACAGAGCTTGCCTGTTCAGTAGAGCCTTGTGCCAAAGACTGGGACCCGTTTGATACCTGCATTGCTTCACTGGCAACCTGGTCTGCCCCTTGCATAATCTGCCCAATTGCATCACTTAAGTTTTTGTTAATGGCACGTATTGATTTTAATATATTGTTTAATTCCCCTACATATATATTTTCATCCTTTGTCTTAACATCAAAATTACCATTTGACATTTCATCTAAAATATGGCATTCATCACTAATAAGTTCCGACAACACATGCTGGCTGGTTCTTAAAGCATCACACATATTGCCAAGTTCACTCCGGCTTTTATATGTAACAGGAATATCAAGTTTACCCATACTAAAACCTTTAAGTGCAACACTAACCTGTTTTACTGGCTTTGTAATGCTTGCAATAAGCCTTAAAGCCATAAAAATTACCAATAACGTTGCAACAACAGTAGCTACAATCATTATGGTTTCTGCAGTCATGCATTCGTTTTGCTGCTTTTCAATAATCCTGTTCTGTTCCTTTAATAAATTAGCTGATATAGATTTAGCAATATCAATCATATCATTTAATTTTGGTGTACAGTCATTTTTAATCAGCCTTATAGCCTCCCGCTGGTTTCCAGCTTTAACTGCATTCAGAATGTCTGGCACCTTACTATACCATTCTTTCATAGCATTAGTATAAGTTTCCAGCCCGTTATCCTTTAATGGATACACTGCTATAAGTTCTTTTGTAATTGTCTCAAGCTCTGCGATAGTTTCATCAATATAAGCCTGTGTAGTTTCATTTTGCGGGTCTGAAGGTTCTAATGCCATATCCCTTACATTACGGGCAGCAATATTTGAGTAAATACGGCATTGTAAAATTAATTCATTAGCCTTAACCTGGCTGTTAATAATACTGGTATATGTAGTATTCTGATAATCTATCACAAGCAGCATTAAAACAATTATGGCAACTGAAATAGCAATTGTAATGCCATATCCCAGAGCCAGGCTCACCTTAATTTTCATGTTTTTGAACATACGACTTCCTCCTGTTAGTTTTATTCTTTCTAAAGTATAATAATACAATTAAATCATATTTTTTTCAATGGATATATAAAATAATTTTATAGTAATTATATGGAAGACATATATTTTAATAAACTTCCAATAAAAAAAATATTGTATATAATATACTTCCCCTCCTATATCCAGCAGCACTTAAAACACATGTCCAGGCTGGTATTATTCCATTCTAGGGCACGTTTTCACTACGTTGGCATATGGCACCTGCTGTCTTCTGGCAAACTTAAAATTATAACTGGAAACTGTAATTGTGTGGCAGGTTCCACATATTATATAACAGCATTTATTCTATTTGTTGCCATATAAATATTATTACAATGTCTACCGTCCGTCTGCCAGCAAAAAATAACTGGAAATAGTGTGAAAAATGATTCTAAGACAGCATTTTTCATTACTATTTGTGCCGTGCAAAGCACGGCATGGGAATTTTTATGAAATGGACGTGAAATAAGATAAAATAAAATAGATTTATAAGTAAAAATATGATAAAATAATATTAAATTTATATAATCTGGTAATGCTCTCTTTCTGCAATACAGACAATAACTGGCTGGAACATGAATAAACAATATTTCTGGAGGAAAAAATGAAAAATAACCAATTATACAATCTTTTAAATCTGCCTGCTGAAGTGATACATAAACTGGACGAATATGGCAGTACAAGAGAAGACACATTTAATATAAAAGCAGAGGATTTAATAAAAGACACAGGTCTTATAAAAGAACTGGATAAACTTATTGCCAGAAATACCGGGCAGGATGATGACGGCATGAAAATCTTATGGGAAGAATTAAATATTGCAAGACAGTCTTTTGATGAATACCAGAAAAAGGGAATTCCTGATAATATTTTTACAGATACTATGAAATTCTGTACACGTTTTTTAAATGAATATTATAAGACATACTCCTGTTACCGCTTTGTATGGGGATGGTGGTTTCCAAGGCAGCTAGCATTAATGGAATTCAGGATTGGTGCTTTAGAATATGAATATTGTGACGGGCAGTATACCAGCCTGCATATACCATCCGATGCAGACCTTACACCACAGTCTGTTCTAAAATCAATTTCCCAGTTTAAGGATTTCTGTAGAAAATATTATCCTGGACGGGAAGAAATGCAGATACAATGTGAATCATGGATGCTTTCACCTGCATTAAAAGATATTTTAACACCAGATTCCAATATTTTAAAATTCCAGGAACTATTTGATATAACAGAAACTAACTATGAAAGCATGGCCGTATTAGACTGGGTATTTCCAGGATATAATAAAGTTTCAGAAAAACTTCCAGAGAAAACAAGCCTGCAGGCCAATATGAAAAAATATCTTCTTGATGGCAATAAACCAGGGTGGACTAAGGGAATTTTAAAAACTGCCTTAAATTGATTTATATAAACTTTTATATTAAAAACCTTTCCAGGCTGGAATTATATTTGCTGGAAAGGTTTTATTATATATGGTATTTTATTTAACTAGATTTTAAAACATAAATGTCTTCCCTCTAAATCAGACTTTCTTATATGTATACTTTCTTCCAATCATATTTCTGTATTCTGTTGCTTTTGCTTTAGGTACTTTTATTACTGCTTTAGAAGAAATTCCTGCAAATGCCTTGTTTGCAATATTATCTATCTTGTTTGACTTTATTGTTATTTTTCTTAAAAGTTTGGACTTATAAAAACATTTTGTGCCAATTTCCCTTACATTTTTACCTATCTGGACTTCCTGCAGCACATCACACTCCCTGAATGTACCATCCCCAATAGTTTCAACATTTTTGCCAATTATTACTTTAGCAACATTATTACTTCTTAATAATGCCCTGTTGGCTACGGCTTTTACCTGGAATGTCTCCCCTTCTATTTCAACTGTATCTGGAATCCTTAAATTTACTGGGCTTTTTAATGCATATGAATACTCTACGCTCTTTACATCCCCGGCATTCTCTGTAACTGTATAAATTGCATTGCCAATCTGCCATATAGTGCCTGGCTCTGATACAACTGGCTCTTCTGGAGCTGGTGTTTCTACTGGCTCTTCTGTTGGAGCAGGCGTTGGTGATGGCGTTCCAGATGGTGATGGCGAAGGCGTAACTGTTGGCTTTGGTGTTGCTGTTGGCTTAACAGTTGGTGTTACTGTTGGTTTTGGCGTAGCTGTAGGCAATCCCTTAGGAGTAGGGCTTGGGGTTGGTGCAGGGGTTGACATATCAGGAACTGTAGGTGCTTCATTCCTGAAGTATGTTGCAACTGGCTGGCCTCCTACCATATACCTGCATTCCTTGCCAAAACTGTCATGCCATGGATACCCGTTAGTTACTGGCAAATCAACGTTTCTTGCCATATTTGCAGGTGCTGTAATAAATGTCATGCTTGTGCATCCATTAAACATTCTCGTAACATTGCTTGCTGACCTCATGTCAAACATACTGAAATCAAGTATGCTTATATTAGTACAGTTATTAAACATCTCACCCATGTCAGTCACACGGCTTGTATTAAAATTAGTGAGATCATAATTCCATGCTGTACATCCACTAAACATACCATGCATATTTACAACATTAGATGTATTAAACCTCCCAATATTAAGCACACTGCACTGGCATTTATTGAACATATCACCCATATCTATTACATTAGATGTATCAAAATTACTTAAATCAAGAAAATTGTAAGCTATGCATTCCTTAAACATGCTGTTCATGTTTGTAACTTTGCTTGTTCTTAAATTGCCAAGTGTATACGCAGAAAGATTTCCACATCCCGCAAACATAAAACTCATATCTGCCACATTTGATGTATCAAATTTGGAAACATCAATAGCAGCAACCTTGCAGTTTTCAAACATGCCTTTCATATTTGTCACTTTACTTGTATTAAGTTCTAAAGGAATTGTTGAAGTATTAAAATCACGCAGGTTTGTACAACCTGAAAACATATAACTCATATCTGTAACATTGCTTGTATCAAAACCTGTATACCCAATATCATTTATATGTAATGAAATAAAGCTTTCACAATTATAAAACATGTGTGACATATTTGTTACCTTTGATGTATTAAAAAACCTGAGTTCAAAGTCAGGCAGGTTTTTACATCCTGCAAACATATACGACATATTTGTTACATTATTAGTATACCAGCCATCCAGTTCCAGGCTTGTAAGATTCGTACAGTCATTAAACATATAACTCATATCTGTAACATTCACAAGCGGTGTCGTCTTAAAACTGATGCTCTGCATTGACTTGCACCCGTCAAACATATGGCTTGTATCTGTAAGACTTGTTGTATCAAAGTAAGTAAATTCAACTGCTGCAAGATTATTCAGCCCTGCAAACATCTTACGTGCAGAGTGTATTCCTGTAACAGCTACAACTGCACTTTTTATTGAACTGCGGTAAGGATACCACTTCGGGTATGAATTGTCTGATGTAACATTGGAATAGTCACCATTCCCTGTAAGCGACAGCACTCCATACCTGTCGATAGTCCATGTTATAGCCCCGTCTGTGCCTTTATATAAATAATCATTTGCACGCCTTAGTGAATTAATCCTGTCTATTTGTTCCAATACTTCTTCTCTGCTATGTATATCTGCCTTCCCTGCTGCTTTTCCCTCAGCTGGCACAATGGAAGCCTCCCGTGTTTTTACAGGTGAGGCACCAGTTACATAAGATACTGGCGAAGGCAGTAATGCAGCTGATAATAAAACTGCCGTCAATAATCTGGATAGTTTACGCATTTTCCCCCTCCTAATAATTTATACAGGAAGATACTGCCTGTACAAGCAGAAACTATCCTGTATATGGTATAATATTCTATAATTGTATCACAATAATGTCAGATATCAAAGAGTGCTTTTATTTTCTTAAAAAATATTTAAGAAAATAAAAGATGCAAGACCGTTTATTTAAAGGCTTTACAGTTCTTTAATGTAATGTCTGTGCAGATTTGTAATCTGGCAGTTGTGTTGGACTTAATCTTCTTCTATTATCTGTATTTCTATAAAATCAAACGCAACAGACTCTATAAAATTATCCTTATAAAATCTTGTTTTACTCCTGCTTTTAAACTCATTAATATTTTTTTCAAGCCAGACTGGCCTGCTTAAATCAAACTCATAACAGACCTCATCAACAGCATCAAAAACCTTTTTTGTCCTGCTTTTATCTTCTGCCATATCACTTATTGTTATATCTCTAATAAGCCTGTTATCATTAAATTCCTTAGCCCATAACCTGAACATTCCATTAAACCCTTTCTACAAATTACTAGACAAATTACTTTGTTGAAATCCTGTTAATATTTTTTATTAAAACGGAAATTGTTCCATCAGGATTGGTTATAAACTCCACCTGGTTAATATCCTGGTACTGTTCCATAGGTATATTTATCTCTATTCCTGTATCTGTTTTTAAATACTGTTTTTCAAACTTCCTTGTGGTTTTTTCACTTTGTGGCTTTACCTCTGTTTTCTGCATATGGTACTTTTCCATTTTGGCATCAAATTCTTCTTTTATCTCTGGTACTTTTCCATAAATTTTCTCACTTATTTTCTCTACACTTATAGAACCGTTTTCTTCTATCTCTTCTTTAATTATGCGTTTTGCCTCCATCTGCTTTACAGGCTTTTCTGCAAAATACTTTTTATTAACCTGTTCTACTGCACGTGTAACAATATCAAGTTTTGACTTGGATGAAAGGGATGCACTGCATTTAAGATAAAGTTCCGAAAGATAATTGCATTTTTCACCATTTACCTCATACTTTTTCTCAACAATATTTACAGTATAATCCTCCAGGTTAATTATTACTGCTTCTGACAGTCTTGTAGATGAAGCTGGAAGCGCTGCCTGGTATTTTATAATACTGTTCACATTGCCGCTTCCTGAAGAATTTGTCATATGCACAAAGCTTTCTTTATAATTCATTTTAAGCAGTGCAAGGTACAAAACACTTTTAAACTGGAAAGTTATAGCAGCAAAATCAGCAGAAGGAATTGTAATATTGGAATTCATTATGCTATATAAAAGCCCTGCCATTTCCTTGCTTGAACCAACAAGTTTCTCCTCGCTGAATTCTTTAACAAGCTTGTACATTCCCTCTGCATTTTCTTCATCATTAAAATAACACTTTTTCATATCATCCCCTGACATTATCTTAAATATATGCTGCCTGAAAAAATCATTTATATCAGGTGAAAGTTCTAAAAGCTGTTCTGAAAATACAGGATATCCAAGTTCACCATCCAGAATATGTACAATGCCCCGCCTTATAATTATTTCATCCTGTTCCATAGTTATACCTCCTGGATAAATCACCAATTAATAGTTTTATCTACAATAACTTATTATGCCCCTTATATCTTCTTCATTTGTTTCAAATGGCACTGACATAAGCTTCTTAGGGTTCTGCATTATTTCATTAACCATATTTTCTGTATCATCAATAGTAACACATATATCTGGCAGGCACTTTTTAATAAAACCTGCAAAATCCATTGTATCCCTAAATCCCATTTTAGCAACTGCCTTTTTATAACCTGGTACAGAATTTTTCTCCATAAATGCAAGATAGCCTGGAAGGAAAATGCCAACCGCCTGTCCATGTGGAATCCCCTTATTGTATGTGAGATAATAGCTTAAACCATGTGGAAGTGATGTTCCTGTATGTGATATTGCCATTCCTGCCAATGTAGAAGCAAATAGGAGCTGGTTATAATTATCCTTTGTAAATTCCCCTGCCTCAAGCGCATCCCTGTTTACAGCCCACTTTTCCATTCCATAAATACTTGCCATATAGCTGTATTCTGTTGCATTGGCATTAAAATAACTTTCAATAAGATGCCCAAGTGCATCTATTGCAGTATTTATTACCAGGCTTGCTGGTGCATTTTCCAGGTATTTTGCATCAATGCAGGCAAGTACAGGGTATATCTTATGGCTTATGCTCTGTTTCGTCTTAATATCATCCCTTGTAAGTATTGCATATGGTGTAACTTCTGAACCCGTTCCACATGTAGTTGGTATTTCCACAACAGGAAGCGCCTTAAGCTTAAGCGGCTTGTACAATACATCTCCTGGTGTATCCCTGTTCTGGACCATAAGTGCAACTGCCTTTGCTGCATCCATAGGTGAGCCACCGCCCACTCCTATAATAAAATCAGCACCCTGGCTTCTTCCAATCCCTGAAGCATCCATTATAGTGCCAACAGACGGGTTCTCTTCTATTTTATCATAAAGAATATACTCAGTATTATTATCTTCAAGTGCTTTTATAATATCATCCAGTGCTCCTGTTTTAACAGCAGATGACCTGCCTGTAATTACAAGTGCTTTCCTTCCAAGTGAAGCAATTTCTTTACTATGTTTTAAAACTGCGCCATCCTCATGGTAAATCTCTGTAGGTGCATAAAATTCCATATTTTACCTCATTTCTGTGTTGCTTTTATACACAGCCAGCCATTTTAAAGCATCTGCATATAAAGCGGTTTTTTTGTCTTTTTTCTTGTTACTTCTATTAATCCAAGCTTTGTCATATCAACAAGCTTTGTCTGTATGCTGTCTTTTGCAAATTCGGCACGCAGGCAGTCCATTAAAGCCTTGTTGCTTTCTTCATCTTCCATATCTATAAAATCAATAATTATTATGCCGGAAAGATTTCTAAGCCTTATCTGTACTGCAATTTCTTTTGCTGCTTCAATATTGGTTTTCAGGAATGTTTTTTGTACATCCTTTTTCTTAGAAACTGCCTTTCCTGTATTAACATCAATAGCTACAAGTGCTTCTGCTGGCTGTATAATAATATATGCGCCACTCTTAAGCCATACTTTAGGCATTAGTGCACGTTCCAGTGTCTTAGGGATGTTATAAACGGCTTCCAGTTTCCCATTTGCGCTATCCCATAATTCCAGTTTTGAGATAAGTGTAAGTCCTCTCTCTTCAAGAAATATTTTAATATTATTATATATTTCCTGGTCATCTGTTAAAATTCTTCCAAGTTTGCCATTATACGAATTAATAACACTATTTAAATAACCTGCTGGTGCACTGTAAAGACATGAAAAAATTGTTTTATGCATTCCAAAGCTGACTATATCTTTATATTTCTTAATTAGCATTTCTATTTCATTTATGATTTCTTCTGTACTGGCATCTGCACTGTTAGTCCTTGCAATAAAGCCATAATCCTCTGATGCATAGCTGCTGTTTATTTCTGAAAGACGTTTTCTGGCATCCTTATCACGTATTTTTGAAGACACACTGTTCCTGTAACTTTCTGAAACAAGCACAATATACCTTCCAGGAATACTTAAAATTCCTGTGAGCGCAGGAGGTTTTGTTTTAATTGCCTCCCTCTCAACCTGGACAATAATCTCATCCCCAATAATGACGCGCCCCTCCTGGTAACGTGCACCCGTATGTACCGGGCATTGTTTTATGCCAAGTGGAAGATATCCCATCTGCCCTTTTTGGAATTCAACGAACGCAGCATTAATATTTTTAACAATATTTTTTACCTTGCCAATATATATATTGCCAAGAATGCCTGCCTCCTCTGCCTCTTCTGCCTCTAACTGGACAATACGTGAATTTTCTGTCCTGGCAGTAATAATTTTATTGCCCTTTCTTATAACCAGCAATTCATCTGACATCCAAAAGCCGCCTTTCCGTTTCTGTAAAACTTGAATTGAGTGTTATTATTTCTTCCAGCGCATTTTCTGCATCACGTCCTGGAAGCATTATACAGATATCCTCTGTTGTTAAATCCTGTCCTGAATATACTTTCTCCACTACTTTGCAGTTAATCTCCTCACCATAATAATCTTCTCCCAATTCTGTCCACTGCATAGCATTTTCACATATAAAACCAAGCAGGTAATTTTTACCTTCGTCTATTCCTTCTGTAATATTTTGCATCCAGCATCCAGCCTTAAAATCATACCACATGCAGAATGTCATGGAATGCAGGCATTCTTCATCTTTATAAATATCCAGTAAATTCTGTGGCACACCTGCATATGTTTTCTGGAAAAATGTCTCATCCCATTCATCTGACGCAAACTGGTTTAATTCATTCTCATGGTCAAACCCCTTTATAAATATGCCATTCTCCTCAAATAAAATATCTATTTCATCACCACTGCCATTGTCAAACTTGTAACCTCCAGAATCATATCTTCTTATAAGCCTGAGCCATTCGTCCTCTTCTGGAACCATAATAATATCCAGTATTGCCATAGCCTTTAAACAGGAAGCCAGTTTTTCCGGTGTTAAATATACAGGGCTTTCCTGCCTGGTAATATATTTCATGTAATATCCCCTTTCTATAGTTATTTCTTTCTATATTCACACTCTTTTATATTTATTTTCATTTTCAAAAACAGCATATTTCCTCCTGTGCATATTATTTTATAAAACCATTATATCTATGTAAACATTTCCCTATATGAAATAATATACTTTTAATTACTTTATTGCAAGTAAAAATATAGCAGTGCTTTCAGCACTGGTATGGAAGGCTGGACTGTTACCGTCCGTTTCATAAAAATCCCCATGCCGTGCTTTGCACGGCACAAATAGTAATGAAAAATGCTGTTTTTGCATTTTTCTTGTGTGAAATTGTAATGATT
>JAAWKM010000072.1 GCA_022797375.1 Lachnospiraceae bacterium | reverse complement strand
GGTGCACTTTAACCCCGCCGGCATTTAAGCCCCTGTGTGGCAGAAGAAACATAAGTTTCTTTTGGGGCACAGGGGCTTTATGTGCCGCTGCGTGGGTTACCGTAGCGCAAGCATGCCCTGTCATGGAATAACAAAGCCCTGGCACTGGAAACCCTGCGTCCGTTTCCAAACACAGAATAACTGGAAATTTTATTAAACGGATGTGGCAAAACAGGCACGTTCAATTGACAACCTTTTATTTAAAAATTATAATTATATAAATATTGAAATATTGTATAACTATGTAACCAGAAAAGTGTAACAAAGAGGGAGGCACACCATTGGTAAAGGTATTTTTAGCAGAAGATGAGTTTTTAATACGCAATGGTATTAAAAACAGTATTGAATGGGAGAAGGAGGGCTACCAGTTTGTAGGAGAAGCAAGTGATGGTGAACTTGCCCTTCCAATGGTTTTAAAAGAAAAACCAGATATCCTTATTACAGATATACGTATGCCTTTTATGAGCGGGCTTGAGTTAAGCAGCCTTGTTAAAAAAGAACTTCCTGATATTAAAATTGTTATTTTAAGTGGTTATGATGAATTTGAGTATGCCAAAGATGCTATACATATAGGGGTTGCAAGATACCTGCTTAAACCAGTTTCTTCTGCCAAACTGTTAGAAACACTGGGAGAAATTGCTGGCCAGATTTTACAGGAACAGAAAGAAAAGGAACTTAAAGATGAATATCTCCGTGAAATGCGTGAAAATGAAGAACTTAAGAAGATGAAATTCTTTGGTGAACTGGTTTCTGGAAATATTTCCCTTGCAGATGCGATTGCAAAGGGAAAGACATTTAATATGAACCTAAGTGCACAGGTATATAAAATTATTCTTTTTAAAATACATAACCCTGCCTGCCAGGGCAGCCTTTCAGACTCATTTATAGAAGCATATGAAGAAATAGAAAATACTGCTGGCAGCCTGCCCTATGTATACAGTTTCCAGAGAGGGGCAGACGGCTGGGCATTTTTACTAGTATCAGATGCACTGGAAGAAATGGAAGCAAGGGAGGAACGATTTATTAAAGCAATTGTAAATGTAACCTGCAGGTATCCTGAAATTGAATATTTTGGCGGAAGTGGTACATCTGTACTGCGTTTAAGGGAGCTTGGAAATTCTTTTCATAATGCAGACTGTGCATTTGCCAGCCGCTTTACCAAAGAAATGAACCAGATTGCCAGCTATCCTGGAAGCACAATGCACCAGAATATTGAGAATTTTGACTGTAACAGTTTTGCAGAACTTGAACAGACACATAATGTAATTAATAAATTTCTAAATAATGGTACCCTGGAAGAAGTTGGAAGCTTTGTCAATGCCTGTTTCCAGGAGATACCCGAAAAGCAGTTCCAGTCTACTATTATGAGACAGTATATTATTATGAATATTTATATATCCGTAATGTCATTTTGTGAAAAAATACTTGCAAGCACCGGAAGCTGTACAGACCAGGACACACGGGCAGCAGATGATGAAGCTATGAAGCAGGCTGTACTTACGGCAGAGTCTGTTAGTGATATTAAGGTTTATATAGGGCATCTGCTCGGACGTGCACTTGAAATACGCAATGCTGCAAGCGGACGCAGGTATTCTGATATTATTAAAACAGCAATTGACCAGATAGAGCGCACTTATATGTCAGACAATATTTCATTAAATACAGTTGCGGCAAATGTTGGAATGAGCCCAAGTTATTTCAGTTCCATATTCAGCCGTGAAATGGGTATGACATTTACTGAATATCTTACAAAAATGCGTATGGAAAAGGCAGAAGAACTTCTGGCCTGTTCTTCTATGAAAACATCTGAAATTGGCTATAAAGTAGGCTATAAAGACCCACATTATTTCAGTTATATTTTTAAAAAGATGCTGGGATGTTCTCCTAAAAAATACCGTTCTGACAGGAAAGGGGAAGATAAATGATAAAACTCCATAACCAGTCCTTAAGCAAAACCCTGACAAGCATATCTATAGCTGCAATACTGCCAATGTTTATGCTTTCCTCTTACCTTCTATGGGCGCTATCCAATGCAACTAACGCATACTCAGGGATTAATAACAATATTTCTTATGCTAATAAATACGTTATTGATTTTAAAGAACGCATTGATTACACAATGTACCTGGCAGTTATTGGCAATAAAAGCATTGATGAAATTGGAACAGGCAAAACTACTGTAAATGGTATTGTTACAGTAAACCCGTATTTTTATATTGAAGAACTTGGGGAAGCATGTAATAAACTTTCACAAACTGCTACCGTGCCAGTAAATACAAACCAGATTAAACGTGTTAAAAATACACTTAATGCCCTGGATAAAAGCGTTGCCAGCCTTGAAAATAATATTAAGAAAGGAACTTTATATAATAAAAATATGGACATACTGGACAGGGATATATATGCTCTTACTTCGCTTGTACAGTCTGGTCTCCAGAATTATATTTATACAGAAACAACTAATTTTGAAAATGTAAAAGCAGATTTGGATAAAAAGAACAGCCAGATGGTAACTACATGCCTGATTACGCTTTTTATTGTAATAGTTATTTCTGCACTTCTTACTACAAGGGCAGTTAAAAGTATTACTATACCTGTGCGCAAGCTTTGTTCCCTTACAAGCCGGGTGGCAAAAGGTGATTTTACTGCTAATACAAAGGTAGAGTCTGTAGGTGAAATAGCACTGCTTACACGTAATTTTAATGATATGACACAAGAAATCGGCCAGCTTGTAGAGGATATTAAACGTAATAAAGAAAATATACATTTAATTGAAATGAAACTTTTACAAGCCCAGATTAACCCACATTTCCTTTATAATACACTTGATACTATTGTCTGGCTTGCAGAAGAAAAGAAAACTAATGAAGTAGTTTCTATTGTAACTTATCTTTCTGATTTCTTCCATACTACTTTAAGCAAAGGAAAGGACTTTATTACTATAGAAGAGGAAGAACTCCATGTAGGAAGCTATATGAAAATACAGAAATTCCGCTACCAGGATGTTATGGATTATGAAATCCATATTGATAAAGAACTGTACCCTTATACAATACCTAAACTTATGTTGCAGCCCCTTGCTGAAAATGCACTTTTACATGGTATCCGCAATAAGCGCGGGGGCGGCCATATATATATTACAGGCAGAAAAGATGGAGACAGTATTATCTTCCAGGTTAAAGATGACGGGTGCGGCATTAAACCAGAAGAACTTTTAAAGCTAAGACAGGGAATTGCAAATAATAATATAAAAACTACAGATAACAGCGGTTTTGGTGTTGTAAATGTAAACCAGCGTATACAAAATTATTATGGCAATGAATATGGCATATCCTATGAAAGTGAATATGGCAAAGGCACTACTGCTACAATTATTATTGCAGCAAAAAATATCTAAACAAAATCATAAAATATCACAAATTTTATAAAATTTTCAAAAAATATCTTAAAAAATACAAATATAATTCTGTTTACCCTCATTAAATTATACGCTATTATATTTCCAGATTATAAATATGGCAGTTTCCTGTAAGACATATAACAGGGAACCCATATTTATAATAACGCTTATTAAAGCGTTATTATTATATCCAAAAATAAGGAGGAAAAAAGGGATGAAGAAAAAATTTTTAGCAAAAGCACTCTCCGTAGTTATGGCAGCAGCACTTTTAACAGGCTGTGGAGGCGGGAAGGACAAAGCCACATCTGGCAGCGGCGGTGATGGAGGAAGTGATGTAATTACTGTAGGTTTTTCACAGGTAGGTGCAGAATCAGACTGGCGTACAGCAAACTCTGAGTCAATGAAATCTACTTTTAGCGAAGCAAATGGCTATAAGCTGATTTTTGATGACGCACAGCAGAAACAGGAAAACCAGATTACTGCAATACGTAACTTTATACAGCAGGAAGTTGACTACATAGTCCTTGCACCTGTTACAGAAACAGGATGGGATACAGTACTACAAGAAGCAAAATCTGCTGATATACCAGTTATTATAGTTGACCGTATGGTAGATGTTTCAAGTGATGACCTTTATACAGCATGGGTTGGTTCTAATTTTAAATTAGAAGGACAGAAAGCTTGTGAATGGTTAAAGGCATATGCAGCAGCAAAAGGAATGAAGGAAATTAATATCGTAGATATCCAGGGTACTATTGGTGCATCTGCACAGATTGGACGTACAGAAGCATTAGATGAAGCAGTTGAGGCAAACGGCTGGAACCTGCTTGCACAGCAGACTGGTGAGTTTACACAGGCAAAAGGCCAGGAAGTTATGGAATCAATGTTAAAACAGCATGACAACATTAATGTTGTATATTGTGAGAATGATAATGAAGCATTTGGCGCAATTGATGCAATAGAAGCTGCTGGCAAGAAAGTAGGACCTGACGGTGATATACTTGTAATGTCATTTGATACAACAAAAGCAGGCATTACAGATACTTTATCTGGTAAAATTATTTTAAATACAGAATGCAACCCTCTTCATGGGCCACGTGTAGAAGAAATCATTAAAAAATTAGAGAACAATGAAACACCTGATAAACAAGCATATGTAGACGAAGGGATATTTGCACATGGTGCAGATGTTGATAAAGTTACTATTGATGATACAGACTATACTGTTACAGAAGTTACAGAAGATGTAATTGACGGCCGTGCTTACTAGAATCCAGGAAGCAAGCCTGGTTAATGGGCAAGCTTTAAAAGCTTGCCTTTTTATTTTACAGGAACTTTATTCCTGGCAGATCTATTATAAGAACGGAGGGATATAATGGAAAAAGAGATTGTACTGGATATGAAAGATGTTTCAAAAACATTTCCTGGTGTAAAGGCTTTGCAGCATGTAGATTTTAAACTGCGCAAAGGCGAAATCCATGCACTTATGGGCGAAAATGGCGCAGGAAAATCTACACTTATTAAAGTACTTACTGGTGTACATGATTTTGAATCTGGAGAAATTGTCATGGCGGGAAAAAGCATTATAAATAAATCCCCTCAGGATGCCCAGTCACATGGTATAAGCACTGTATACCAGGAAGTAAACCTGTGCCCTAACCTTACAGTTGCAGAAAACTTATTTATTGGGCGTGAACCAAGGAAATTTGGTTTTATTGACTGGAAAACTATGAAGGCACAAGCTTCAAAACTGCTTAATGACCTGGATATTGATGCAAATGCATCTGACAAACTTGAAGAATGCTCCATAGCCAAACAGCAGATGATTGCCATTGCAAGGGCAGTTGGCATGAAATGCCAGGTGCTTATACTTGATGAGCCTACTTCCTCGCTTGATGATGAAGAAGTGGAGAAGCTTTTTGTACTTATGCGCAGGCTCAGGAGTGAAGGGGTTGGCATTGTATTTGTTACACACTTCCTTGAACAAGTGTATGCAGTATGTGACCGTATAACTGTACTGAGGAATGGTACACTTGTAGGGGAATATGAAACTGCTGAACTTCCACGTGTAATGCTTGTTGCTAAGATGATGGGAAAAGATTTTGATGACCTTGCAGATATTAAGGGAGAACATAAGCAGCTTGAAAAATTAATTCCTGTTATAGAAGCAAAGGGTGTTGGCAGGAAGGGAAGCATAAAACCCTTTGATTTTGTTGCCAACAAAGGCGAGGTTACAGGTCTTACAGGCCTTCTTGGTTCTGGGCGTTCAGAACTTGTACGTGCAATATATGGCGCTGACAAACCAGACTCTGGCAAGATATTTGTAAATGGAAAAGAAGCTAAAATAAATGCCCCTATTGACGCAATGAAGCTTGGAATGGCATATCTTCCTGAAGACCGTAAGAAAGACGGGATTATTGCTGATTTGTCAGTAAGGGAAAATATTATCCTTGCATTACAGGCTAAAAAGGGTATGTTCCACCTTATGAGCCGCAAGGAAATGGAGGAAGCAGCAGATAAATATATAGAGATGCTCCAGGTTAAAACTGCAAGCCGTGAAACCCCAATTAAAAGCCTGTCAGGCGGCAACCAGCAGAAAGTCATTATTGGGAGATGGCTGCTTACAAACCCTGAATACCTGATACTGGATGAACCAACACGTGGTATTGATATTGGCACTAAGACAGAGATACAGAAACTTGTGTTAAACCTTGCTGACCAGGGCATGTCAGTTACATTTATCTCTTCTGAAGTTGAAGAAATGCTTAGAACCTGTTCACGTATGGGCGTTATGCGTGACGGAAAGAAAGTTGGCGAATTAACAGGTGATGATTTATCACAGGAAGGTGTTATGAAAGCAATCGCAGGGGGTGATGGGAATGAATAAAGATACACTTAAAAATATTACTTCAAAACGCCTGTTTTTGCCAATAGTATGTTTAATTGCAGTGCTTCTTGCCAATGTAATAAAGACACCTGATTTCTTTAAAATTACTCTTGAAAATGGCGTATTATCTGGCTATATAATTATTGTAATTAACCGTGCTTCGGAACTTGTAATACTGGCAACAGGCATGACACTTGTTACTGCTGCATCAGGAGGGCAGGATATAAGCGTAGGTGCCGTAATGGCAGTTGCTGCAGCTGTATGCTGCCAGATTCTTTCAGGCGGCGAAGTGTCTGTAACAGAACTCGCTTCTCCTATAATATTTGCAATTATTGCTGCCATACTCGCTGCTGCATTATGTGGTGCATTTAATGGTTTCCTTGTTGCAAAACTTGGCATACAGCCAATGGTTGCCACACTTATTTTATTCACTGCTGGAAGGGGAATTGCCCAGTTAATCACAAAAGGGCAGATTACATATATACGTGTTGATTCGTATAAAACATTTGGTGGTTATATTGGCAAATGTCCTGTACCTACCCCTATATTCCTGGCAATTATTGTTATAATAATTGTACAGCTGGTACTTAAAAAGACAGCTCTTGGGCTTTATATTGAAAGTGTCGGGATTAATGGTACAGCTTCAAGACTGGTGGGACTGAATTCCACTCTTATTAAATTCCTCACCTATGTCATCTGTGGGATTATGGCTGGTATCGCTGGTGTAATTGCATCAAGCCGTATATATTCCGCTGATGCCAATAATATCGGATTAAACCTTGAGATGGATGCAATCCTTGCTGTCGCACTTGGCGGCAACGTCTTAGGAGGCGGCAGGTTCAGCCTTATGGGTTCTGTAATTGGTGCTTATACAATACAGGCACTTACTACTACGCTTTATGCCATGAATGTAAAGGCAGACCAGCTTCCAGTTTATAAAGCAATCGTAGTTATTTTTATTGTAATATTGCAAAGCCCGGTATTTAAAAAGATGCTTGCTAAACAGAAAAGCAGAAAAACATCTGGCGGTACAGCAATGGAAGGAGGTAAATAATTATGGATATGGGTATTTTTAAATCAAATACAAGTACAGAGCCAAAGAGAAAAATTAATTCTAATACTTTCCTTCTTATGATTACAATACTATTATTCCTTGCAATGTATATTTCTGGCATGATTATTTTTAAGGATAACGGGTTTGCAAAACCACAGATGTTTTTAGACTTGCTTATATCCAATGCAGGCCTGCTTGTTATTGCTGTTGGCCAGACTATAGTAATGATAACTGGTGGTATTGATATTTCAGTTGGTTCTGTTACCGCACTTGTATGTATGGCTGTTGCAAACCAGATGGAAAACCATGGCATGAATGCTTATATGGCAGTTCTTATTGCGCTCGGCATAGGACTTTTATATGGAATTGTACAAGGATTTTTAATTTCCTATATGGAAATCCAGCCATTTATTGTCAGCCTTGCAGGTCTGTTTTTTGGACGTGGTCTTACTTCAATGATAAGTACAGATATGATTTCTATTAAAAATGAAGTATTTCTTTCATGGGCAAAATACAGCATTGACCTTCCAATAGGTTCTTACAGCAAACGTGGCAAATTTATCCCAGCACATATCTATCCTACCGTTATTATAGCACTTGTCATTGTAACAATAGTGGCACTTATAATGAAATTCTCTAAATTCGGACGTGAAGTGTATGCTATTGGCGGCAACTCACAAAGCGCCATGATGATGGGTTTAAACGTGCGTAAAACAAAATTTAAGGCATATATTTTAAATGGCTTTCTTGCTGGATGTGGTGGTTTCTTATTCTGCATGAATAGCTGCTCAGGGTTTGTTGAACAGGCAAAAGGACTTGAAATGGATGCAATCTCTGCTTCTGTAATAGGAGGTACACTATTAAGCGGGGGTGTCGGTACGCCATTTGGAACAATATTTGGTGTGCTGATTAAAGGAACAATATCAAGCCTTATAACAACACAGGGCTCATTATCAAGCTGGTGGGTAAGAATTGTACTGTCAGCACTGTTATGCTTCTTTATAGTGCTACAGGCAATATTTAGTGGAATAAAAAGGAAGAAATAGGTTATATCAATATTTATATATTGCATAATGAAACAAAGTCCCTGGAATATATACCTGGGACTTTGTTTTATAACAATACATAAATAAACCTTCTATCCTCATTCCATGCTCCAGCATCCATATCTTCTAACATCATTTTAAACTCCTGTGCTTTCTCTTCTGGCATTTCTATTCCTTTGTTATTCAGTTCCAACAAATATATTATAATAAAATTCATCTTCTATATATCCAATAACCTCATTTGTTTCTGGAACACACACTAGTTTAACACAATATTCCGGTTCACCAATTGTAAAACATAAATACTCTTTATCCGGTTTAAACAAATATCTCTTTTTATTATTTTTAAATAATTGTATTTTACCTTTTTCACAATCTTGTAATAAATCTATAGAAACTATGTCTTTTTTTATATATGGAGTTTCACTATTAAACCTTTTTATAAGAAAAACACAATTTTGATAAACTGTCCAATATTTTTCCTCTAATACACAAGCCTCCTCTTTTAAATAGCCAATAATTTTATTTGTTTCTGGGTCACACACTAACTTTATTAAAAAAAACTCTCCAATAGTAAAACACAAATATTCCTTATCCTCTTCTAAAAAATCATCCTTCATTTTTGTATATATATCAAATAATTGTACTTTTCCACTGTCTAAATTTGAAATTATCTCTAACGAAATCTTACTAGTATCTATTTCTGAATCAAAAAAATAATCATTATTTTGTAACAAAGAAATACAATTTTCATAAGCATCATGATACTTTATATCTAATCCGGTAAAATTCTCCCATGTAGTATTAGAAGAGTATCCCTTATTAATTTTTTCTTTTAAAAAAAAGTTAAATAACAAAAAACAAAACATTACTAACAAAGCAACAGCAATTAAATTTTTCTTCATAACCCCCGCCTCCCCTCTTTTTATACCTATTAATTAATAAATGCATGATAAATTTTTATAACCAAACCTATCACGCATTTATTAATTTTTTATTGTATAAATTTAATAATAAATATTATAAATTATTTAATTACATATTTAACTCCATATGCATTTTTAGAATTAGTTTCACTAAAGTTAAAATATCCTGGAGCATCATTATTCCACCCATCTGCAATAATAATATAATTATAAAACAGAAAATCCAATAAATGTATCTGGTTCATTATAACATAAATAATTTCCATTATTTCAAGTTTAAAATCTGGCTGGAATCCCTTTGTGGCATTAAAAAAACGTTCATAATTTTTTTAATTGTATCCAATATTAAGATATATAACTTAATTCCAATAATTTATATTTCTCTGCCCTCTTTCCTTAACCTCATTGTTTCCTAAAATTCTAATACTTGATTTTTAAAACTGTTTATATTTTTATTTATAATATCACATATTGTTATTATGTGTCAATGATAGTTTGGATTTTATAAACAATTCTTTCTGCCTAATATTATAATATAAAATTATTATTATTTATGTGATTACGGTAACTGTTTTGTCATAACATTGACAATGCGCCCTGCGTTATATAAAATTACTTCTTAAACAGCAAAACTAATTCATTTAATAATGCCGTAAATATCATCTATAATCAGCTTTCTTCTAACATCCAGACTTTCATCTGGTTTGTTCCTCTGTTTCCCCATGTATAATATGGTATAGCTACTAACTTGCTTTAATATTTTTTCCTGATACGGAATCACAGTACCAATAACTAACTTCTGTATATGTGACCAGAAACTATCTTTAATTTTTATTTGTTTAATATTAATACTTAATGTTTCTTTCCGTTTCATGTTTTTAAATCCACCTTTCTATAAAAATTGCCTGTCCTTCTATAACGGCTGGTTCCATTATACCAGGAATTAATATTAGAATCAAAACTGCAAGAATATAATTATAAAAACTTGATTTTTTATGCTTTAATACTATAATAGTAACTGGAGGATAAAACTATGAAAAAATTACTTTTAATAATATCTATATTTATATCATGCTTCTGCATCTGCAGCATTTTCCCAGAGCATGCAACAGCAGTTAAAAGAAATGCCGGGGATGTAGCAAAACTTCAAAAAATTGTAAATGCACAACATAAATCATCACTATCTAAAAATGTGAAAACAGATAAATGCTATACATGGGATAAAAATGGTTATCTTAAATCAATAGAATGGGATGCCTGCGGACTTTCTGGCAGCATAAAGATACCATCCTTTAAAAAGTTAAAATCAATATACATACATGACACTACCATGCTTAAAGTCCTTAAGATTGCAAATAACAAATCATTAAAAAGCTTTGTGTGTTACAGCAATCCATTTGGCAGGGATGAACAAGATAAAAATTACGGGCTTAATAGACTTGAAATAAAAGGATGCCATAATCTGCGCCATCTTGCAGCAGGGGGCAATAATAAAAACAGTTTTAAACCAGACTTAAGTAACTATCCAGAACTAAAACACCTTTCTTTAGAATTAAGTTATATAAAAAGACTTGATTTATCCAAGAATAAACAACTTATAAATTTAAACCTGGCTGATAATAACATGGAAACAATTAACCTGGCTAATAACAGAAAAATTAAAGAGCTAAACCTTAGTAACAATAAACTAAATGCATTAGATATTTCAAACTTAACAAATTTACGGGTACTATACTGTTCCAATAACCAGATTCCAACTCTGGATTTAACCAATAATAAAAAACTTAAAGAATTATCCTGTTATAATAATAAAATCACAGAACTGGATATACACAACTGCATAAAACTTCAAGACTACAATGTCTATCCATATAATACAATAATACATGATGTTAATGTCAAAATAAGGAAGCGGGCACATAATCCCGCTTCCTGGTTTTATTTATAAAGCCAGATACCACAGTGCAAGCATATGTGGCATGAACCTGGCTCCACTTTAGCAAGTCCGCCCCAGACAGGCGTGATATATGGACATTGTTTTTATGTCATCCTGGCATTGCCATCTTTGCTAAGAACCAATGCCATCTTTGCTGCTTTTACTGCGTCCTCTTCCTTATCTGCTGCAATAAGGAATGCATTAGGATGGCAGAACCTTAATGTTTTTATACCTGTAATTTTTACAAGCTCTTCATGCGTTTTGCCACACCATTCATCTGGGAAAGGACATACAAGGGTTTTGTCATCAACACTTAACGGGACACCTTGTGCACTATACCCTCCTCTTGAAGATGGATAAACTACAAATTTATAAGAACTTCCTGCAACTTCACCTTTCCAGGGTGCATATTGTGGCAGGACAAGCACGCTGCCATCACATACAGCCATTGCTTCATTAACTAGTGTTTTTGCCCTGTAAATTCCTGCTACTGCGCTAAAGTGGTTTTCAAGTACAATTTTTGCAAAATCTACAGCTTTCCAGAAGCAGGCATCATATTCTTTACCAGAATCCCATCCCGGGTTAAATTCATCTATAATTGTGGCAAGGGCATTGCTTTTGCCTGTATTATCAGACTCATCTAATGGCTGTACAAAATCCCTGTCAAACCTTTCTGACTCTTCTGCACCAACATATACTGTACCAAATTCACGCCATAGCAGCCCAAATGCAGCATATGGACAGCCGTTTTCCCGATACTCTTTGTCTGCCTGGTGGTGGTCATATTTTCCCCTGCCTATATCATACACAATACCGTCAAAATCTTCTGGCACTTCAAATCCCCTGGTAATTTCTATATCTGGGTTAATTATTTTTAAAAATGCCGTTGCAAATACATCATCTGAATGGAATTTGCTTCCATGTGTAAAACCACGCAAGGGTATTTCCATTGTTTTGCTATACTCTTTATCCATACCTGCATTATCTCCCATGCATTAATCCTGCTAAAGTTTCATTTCAAGGTTTTTCCTGATTTCTTTAATAAAGCCTTCACTGTTTAATGCATTAACATTTTCAAGGCTTGTAATACATGCAATGTCTTTTGTCATATTTCCTGACTCTATCGTTCCAAGAGTTGCGGCTTCAAGCTTGTCCGCAAAGTCCATAAGTTCTTTAATATTATCGAGTTCCCCACGCTTACGCAATGCACCTGTCCATGCAAATATGGTCGCAACTGGATTAGTAGATGTCTCTTCACCTTTAAGGTGCTTGTAATAATGCCTCTGCACTGTGCCATGTGCTGCTTCATATTCATAAACTCCATCTGGTGATACAAGGACTGATGTCATCATGGCAAGTGAACCACATGCAGAAGAAACCATATCGCTCATTACATCACCATCATAATTCTTACATGCCCATATAAAGCCACCTTTAGCTTTCATAACACGTGCTACAGCATCATCAATAAGCGTATAGAAATATTCTAACCCTGCTTCCTCAAACTTATCCTTAAAACTGCTATCATAAACTTCCTGGAATATATCCTTAAAATTATGGTCGTATACTTTAGAAATTGTATCTTTAGTAGCAAACCATAAATCCTGCTTCGTATCAAGTGCATAAGTGAAACATGCTTTTGCAAAGTTTGTTATTGACTGGTCAGTATTATGGATGCCCTGGATTACACCACTTCCTGTAAATTCATGTATGGTCTGGCGGATTTCCTGCCCGTCTTCACCTGTAAATACAATTTCTGCTTTGCCTGCACCTGGAACTTTAATCTCTGTATTCTTATATACATCACCATATGCATGTCTGGCAAGAGTAATTGGCTTCTCCCAGTTTTTAACACAAGGTTCAATGCCTTTTACCTGTATAGGCGCACGGAAAACAGTGCCATCAAGTACCGCCCTTATTGTGCCATTAGGGGATTTCCACATTTCTTTTAAGTTATACTCATCCATTCTTGCAGCATTTGGTGTAATAGTTGCACATTTAACTGCAACACCATACTTTTTTGTTGCTTCTGCTGAATCAAATGTAACTTTGTCATCAGTTTCATTACGGTGTTCAAGCCCAAGGTCATAATATTCAGTTTTTAAATCAATGAAAGGAAGAATAAGTTCATCCTTAATCATCTTCCAGAGAATACGTGTCATTTCGTCCCCGTCCATCTCAACTAAAGGGACAGCCATTTTAATCCTTTCCATGTTAAATTCCTCCATTCCATTTAATATTTACTATTGTGGCAATGCCATGCTTCCCTATTGTACCACGAAATAAAAATAAAGTAAAATTTTAGCATTGACTTATTTTGTTACATATGGTATTTTATATATAAATAGCATCCATTTTTATACAATTAATAATCAAAACAGGAGGCAGGCATATGAAGAGAAAACATATAACCAGACATATTTTTAAAGTATTTCTTGCATTATTATTAATATTCAGTACCAGTTCCAGCATATGTAAACATGCATCTGCCAGAATTGCACCAGTAATACTTCTTTCAGATTACATTAAGGAATTGAATGTGGGTGATGAATATTACTTATTTGCATATTCATCTGATGGCAGAATCCCTAAGTTCAGCAGTTCCGACAGAAAAGTTGCTACTGTTGATACATATGGAAGGATTACAGCTAAAAAGCCAGGAAATTGTACAATTACTGTAAAGGCATTTACATCTGAGGCTTCATGCCGCATTAAAGTCTTAAAGACACAAATCAGGCTTAATAAAAAGTCTGTATCTATAGAAAACCACGAAACTTTTAAACTAGATGCAGAAATTTCAAATAAATCAGTACCTGTATTTAAAAGCAATAAAAAGAGTGTTGCAGTTGTTGATGATGATGGCAATATTACTGGATGTAAGCCTGGAAATGCAGTGATTACAGTACAGGCTGGGGGTTCATCCGCAAACTGCCATATTACTGTAAGAAAACCTGTAGTCAAGCTGGACAGGCTTTATAAGCGCCTATACAGATGCCAGAGTTTTAAACTTAGTGCTTCTGTTTCATCAGGTGTTACACCTGTCTGGAAGTCAAATAAAAAGAGTGTTGCAATAGTGGATGAAAACGGAAAAGTAACCGCCGTAAAGCATGGTACAGCACTGATTACTGCTAAAGCTGATGGTGTAAGCAAGACATGCGAAGTTGTAGTTGAACCTCCAGAGATAAATCTTGAAAGCAGTGAGATAACGGTTAAAAAAGGTTCTTCTTATAATATTGGCATGACAATATCATCAGGCAATGCACCTGTCTGGACTTCCAGCAAAGAAAGTGTTGCATCTGTAGACCAGCTTGGCAATGTATATGCCCTGGAAAAAGGCACCTCAATAATAACAGCCAGTGAAGATGGCACAAAAGCCAGATGCAAAGTCAATGTAATATCTAGTTAATCCAGCACAGGATTTACCTGAAATGTGGTTTATCCATTCATAAATTTCCCTAATAAAAATAATTTTCCAGACAAAGTATAAAAAGGGATGCTATATTATACCCACTCCTCGGCGGATAGCTTGAACTGACTACTTCTCTCTGATTTTTAATGATTTTATTATCCATATTCTTTAAAATTCACTCCAGTTTTTATGCCAGCCAAAATTTTTAGAGCCAAAATAGAGCCAATTAAAGCTGCCGTTTTTCCTTTATCTGTCTTATCAACATAGTGCTAGCACTATGTAATTATTCCGCTAACAAGAAAATATATAATTGCTCCTGTTACGCAATATACCCATTATTTAGATGATAATGATATAAAGTATAGCAATCATTATTTTTATTGCGAAAATCCTTATAAAATAAGCCTTCAAAATCTTCTAAAACGTAACAATGTTTTTCTCTACTTCCCCTCCAAATTTAGAATTTGCTTATCAAAATAATATATAAGATTTCTATATTTAATTAATCTTTATATCTAACAATCCATACTGTTCCAGAAATCTTCTATAATAACAATTCTTATTTCCCTTAATTGTCATGTGCTTATTTATGATACAATTTTCATTACATATTCCACCATTTGCTTTACAAAAATTATATATAGGACATTTGAGTTGGTCAGATTTTATAAAATAAATAAAATTTTGTAAAATATAAAATTGAATAAATTGTGATACTTCAATGTCATTAGAATTTATCGAAATATACTTTTTTCTTGAATTCATTACTAAAGGTATTCCAATACAACAAATTATTTCTTTAATAAATCTAAACATTTCATCGCTATCCATTTTATAAATATCTGAAAATATAAATCTTCCTGACAATTTATGTTCTATAAAGCTATTTACTTTTAAAATCCATTTTTTTATTTCGTCAAAACCACTATATTGTAGTTGTAGTTCACTTGCAAATTGTATTAATCGTCTTTGTGTTTTAGCAATTAGAATTTCACTTTGACCGTCTCGTGTTATTGTCATTGAGAATAGTAAATAATTATAAATTTCTTCATAACTTGAATCTGTAATGAATTTTTTAAACTCATCATTACCTAGTAATGTACTTAACAACAAATGAATCGGTACATCATTGTATAAACACCGTTCCGCAATGCACAATCTAATATCATCTGATATATATGATAACCCATATTTATCAAAGATTAAGTCAATTGATTCATATGGCAACTGTGGTGCTGGTGGTCTGTTTGGGAAATTTTTAAGTTCGATTTTATAAGCGATGTACTCCAATATGTCTCTTGCTCCTAAGTTATAGGATATTGAAGTCGATTTACCAACCTCAAATACTGGTAACAAATATTCATATACACGATGCTCTCGTTGAATATGCAAATTACCATCATATCCAGATGTAATCACAAACTTTGAGGTTGCATCTCCAATTTTGGATACAGAATCAATCTTTCCACCAGCACCAAAACTTCGGAAAAATTGAGTCCATAATGTAGATGATTCATTATTCCACTCACTAAATGGACGGTTAATACTTCCCATTTTATGTGCAGATTCTAATATATTAAAAAACCAACGCACATTACTTAAACTGTATCTAATATTGTATGGTAACACTAAGTCTTGAAGATAATGAATAAATTCATGAATAAATGTTGCCTCATTTTTTTTAAGAACATCTTTTGTCAATTCTTCCTCAGTTTCAATATTTATATTAAAAAACGATATATTGTAAAATCCCATAGTATAATCCAATTTCATAATAATCCTCATTTCTGAGCGGTTTATCGCGAAGATCCGCACGGGAAATCTCGAAGAGTTTCTCGTGCGGATCAGAGCAATTTGTTTTCGCTCAAAAACAAATTGCCCTATGAAAAATTGGCACATCAGTGCAATTTTCCACAACACACCTCCCCCCCCCATTTTAATTAAGCTGGTGCTCAAAAAGTGTTCCTTACCTATTTTATTAAATCTGAATTGAATTTTATATCTACAATCTAAATCAAACAAAATATTAAACACATGTAATTACCTTGTGTATCGTTTACTTACCCACTCACGTAACCATATTCCATCACCATCTAGCTCAAGGCTACCAATTTTCTCTAAATCACTAATTAATTTAATAAATAGTTCCCATGTGCAGTTCGATGATTCTATGTTTTCGTAAAGAGATTTAAAACATTCAAACCCTTTTTCTAATGTGATCCGTTGTTGTTGATTACAGTTATCCCATAAAGCAACAACAGCTATGGCTTGTTCTTTATTTATCTCAACAGTTGTAATATCTCTAAGTACCTTCCAAATATTTAATGCTGCACATACTTTCAAAATTGGAATGTCCATTACAATTTCCACCGTAGCCGCTGTTAAATCGGGTAAAGATTCTATCAGATGACGAATATTTAATTTTACATTTCCTGGTTTTATAGATTCCCCCTTATTGTAATTACTTAAAGAGTCTATAGTCAGACAATGCATCATAGGGGGTTCTTGCTGTGGAGGTGTAATCAAAAGTCCACCACTCTTTACGAAACTTTGCATTATTTCCTTGGAACTGATTTTTTCTTCTCTCAATGAACTATTCGTTTTCTCAATGATTGAAACAATCTCAGCTTTTTTAATCTCTAATAAATCATTTCTATTCTCTAGCATAAGTACCTCCATATAAACTAATTTATCCACTAAAATCTAAAGCTGTTAAACTACCATTCAGGTATTGTTCTTTGTTCTGCTCAACAAATTCGGGTTTATCCATACCTTTCACGTTTTGATTATACCACTTTTATCCTCTATTTTCCACCATAAATATAGGGCGCAGCAAACGCCACGCCCCATATTCCTTATCGTTCCAACGATTTCTCAATCTTCCATTTCTGCCCTTTCAAGTCATTCTGCTTCTCATACAGATTATTTCGCTCTTTACAGAGTTCTTTCATACGTTTCAACTGCGCCCTCACTCCCTCCCGGCAATCCGGCTCTATCTTCTTGTATTCCCCGGTCAGATTACGAATTGTATTATTGTTCTCCTTTATCTGCTCTGATAGGCATACCCAGTCTATCAGATTTTGCACTTCCTTATCCGTTTCGTAAAGGTCTGTTTCCGCCACGATTTTAGCACATAACCGTATCATTACTTTCTTTTCCATATCCGTCATATCCTATCAATCCCCTTTCCTATCGGCTCATTTCAAAGGCACGTTCCGGGCGTTTCATTGCCCTTTCTGCCTGTTCTAATGCCTTTGACTGCTCCACTATCGATTGCGCCTGTTCCCTGCCTAAATGACGCTCCAAACGCCCCAAATCTGCCACTTTCTCCTGCAATCGGTCTATGGTGCCGATCTGCTCCATGACCTTATCCGTCAAGCGGCTAATCTGCGTCTGCTGTCCGTTCACTTTGGCAGTCAGCTTCTTGCTCTGCTCTGTAAGCTGTACGCATTTGATTGTCAGATTTTTTACAACCTCTTTTAATTTCTCCACAAGCGGTAAAGCCTTTTTATCCCGGTATGCCTTTGCGCTCATCAATGCCCCCGGTTCTGCTAACTGCCATTTCACATCTTCATCATAGGCGTGAATATTGCGCTCCATGACTTCCTTAGACTGCACCATTTTGTTAAGTTCCTGCTGTAACTTTTTCTGCTGTTTTTCTAGTTTCTCATTTTCGGATAACAGTTTTTCTTTATCCTCTGTCAATGTTTCTGTTTGCTCTTTCAACAGATAATTTGTAGCGGAAAGTTCTGATACTTCCTGTCGGATTGCTTCGCCCTCTTTGCGTATCTGCTCCGTTTTCCGTTCTACTACAATCTGCTGATGAAGAATATCCGATAATTCTTCCTTACTGCCGGAAATTGTCTGTTCCAGTTCTACAACCTCTTTCTGTCTTTCCTGTTTCTCAAAATCAAATACAGACAAATGCTTGTTATGCGTCCCTAACTGTTTCCACTGTACGCCATACCGCCCCATGACTTTTGAAAGTTCCCGCTTCTCCGATTCTATCCACTGATTCCATTCCGTCATTCCCCTTGTACCGCCTTTGAACCCCTGCTCTGACAGTGCGCCCTTTAATGATACTCTTGTATCAAGCCCACGCTTGCTGTTACAGATAAAAGGAACAAAATCAATGTGAATGTGTGGTGTCTGCTCGTCCATGTGCAAATGGCTTGAAAATACATGAAGATTAGGATTTCTTTTCTGAAACTGCTCCATGAACTCACATAAAATATCTTTTGCCAACTGCCCCTCACTGCTCTTTACGTTCATATCGTCTTTATTGCCGATTTGGAAGATTACCTCATAAAATAATTTCTCCTGCTTTCCCCGGCGTATCTTCTCATAGTAATCGTCAATCTTTCGGTCACTCCGTTTCTGC
>JAAWKM010000071.1 GCA_022797375.1 Lachnospiraceae bacterium | reverse complement strand
ATTCCATGACAGGTGCACTTTAACCCCGCCGGCATTTAAGCCCCTGTGTGGCAGAAGAAACATAAGTTTCTTTTGGGACACAGGGGCTTTATGTGCCGCCCACGTGGGTTAACGTAGCGGAATGCATGCAAAAGCCATGTCTGCGACATGCTTTCCTGGAGTGGAATAAACCTGCCCTGGCACTGGAAACCCTGCGTCCGTCTGCCAGCACAAAATAACTGCAAATTTTATGAAACAGACGTGTTATCCTGTTAAAAAGCTATTGCCTTTGCTGTAATAATAAATTATAATAAACCTAAATGCATTTTTAATATAAGAAATGAAAAATGGAGGTATTTATATGACATTTGATGAGATTTTTAAGAAAGTAAAGGACATGTTCCAGGATACTGATGTTAGCAATGTAACAGAACATCTTGCATACCAGTTTAATATTACTGGTGAGGGTGCAGGCAGTTTTTATGTTGAAGTAAAAGATGGCAAACTGAGTATTGAGCCATATGAGTATTATGACAGGGATGCAATTTTTATTTGTAAGGCAAATACATTATTTAATATTATTTCAGGTAAGACAGACCCTGTTATGGCATTTACTCTTGGACGTTTAAAAGTAGAAGGAAGCATTGAACAGGCATTAAAATTAAAGAATTTTATTAAATAAATAAGCACTGTTTTATAAAGTTTATGGTTTTATAATAAATTTTATAATAATTTAATAAAAAAATATCTTAAGGAAAAATTTTGTAGATTTAATATTGGCATGCTGTTATAATTTTTTACAAACATATAATAAGGGGACATAATATGAAACAGCAGGTTATATCAGATAAGAAAATAATACTTGTGGAGGATGAGAAAGAAATACTTGATTTATTAACACTTTATCTTGGCAATGAAGGTTTTGAGGTAGTTTCTTTTACATCCTCAGAAGGAGTTTTAGAATATATTAATAATAATGCAGTCAGCCTGGCTGTGCTAGATGTAATGCTTCCAGGGACAGATGGTTTTACTATTTTAAGGGAGATAAGGGAGAAATGGTTTTTTCCTGTAATAATGCTTACTGCTAAAATAGAAGAGTCTGATAAAATACATGGTATTACTTTAGGTGCAGATGATTATATTACAAAACCATTCCATCCACTTGAAGTAGTGGCAAGGGTTAAAGCGCAGTTAAGGCGTGCGGGTGCTTATAATACATCACTTTCTAAAGAGGAAGAATACTACAATATAAGAGGGCTTGAAGTATTTCCAGACAGGCATAAAGTAGTGCTTTATGGTGAAAATATTGAGCTTACCCCTATGGAGTTTTCTATTCTTCTTTATCTTTGCCAGCATCTGGGGCAGGCTGTTACATCAGAAGAATTATTTGAAAATGTATGGGGAGAGAAATATTTAGGCAATAATAACACAGTATTTGCACATATTGCAAAGCTTAGGGAGAAAATGCATGAGAATGCAAGAAAACCTAAGTTTATTAAAACTGTATGGGGAGTTGGCTACCGCATGGAGGAATAAAATGGATAAGAGGGTACAATATGAAGTGTCAAGAGCGTTTCTAAAGCGTTTTTTATTCCATATGGTTCTTTATATACTTTTCATTCTGGTAATGGCTGAAACAAGCTGGTTCTATTGCAATTCAAGAATCTGGTACGGCAACGAGCCGTTTTATAAACTTATACATTTCATGCATAAAAATTTTATGTCAGTTTTTTTATTAGTTATATGTTCAGGGGCTGTAATTATTGCCTGCCTGCATTTTTTCTGGATTGCTTCAATGCTTGGCAGGGTTACACAAGAAACGGGGCGTCTTTATTCAGGGATTACAGAAACTGCTAAACTGCCACCACAGTTAAAGGAAATGGAAAACCAGTTAAATTTTATTATGTCAAATGTACGTAAAAGCAGACAGGAAGCTAGTGAGGCAATACAGCGCAAAAACGATATGATTGTATATATGGCACATGATTTAAAGACACCATTAACATCAGTTATTGGTTATATTACACTTGTAAAAGATGAGGATGGCCTGCCAGATGCAATACGTAAAAAATATTTAGATGTTGCAATGAAAAAAGCAGAACGTCTTGAGGACCTGGTTAATGAGTTTTTTGAGGTTGCAAGGTATAATTTTACCCAGATGGTACTAGAATATTCAACAGTAAACCTTACAATAATGATAGAACAGATTTTATATGAATTTAAACCTGTCTTTGATAAAAAAGGCCTGTCTTATAATACAGAACTTGATACAGACATTGTGGTTGTGTGTGATATTGAAAAGATAGAACGGGTATTTGACAACCTTTTCCGCAACGTTGTTAATTACAGTTATGAAAATACAGAGATAAAAGTTTCTTTAAAGGATAGTGGTAAAGATGGTATTAAATTTATTATAGAAAATTGTGGCAGAACAATACCTAAAGAAAAAATTGCCTGTATATTTGACAGGTTTTTCAGGATAGATAATTCACGTTCAACGGAAACAGGAGGTGCAGGGCTTGGACTTGCAATAGTGAAAGAAATAACCAGCCTTCATGGCTGGACTGTAAATTGTGAAAGTGAGAATGAGAAAATCAGGTTTATAATTAATATAGAAAAAGAACAGGGGAAGAAGAAATAATGAGCATAATGAAAAAGTTTATAAAGGCATCTGGAATAATTATGCTTGCTGTAATACTTACAGGGTGTGGCAATACAGATAAAGATAATAAAAAGCAGGAAACAGCAGGCAGTGAAAGCAGTAGTGTTATAAAAAGGCCAGAAGCAGGACTTGTATTAAATATTCCAAAGGAATACCAGGATAAGGGTATTGAAGTAACAGAAGCAGATAAAGATGATAATGGCAATTTAGGCATAGGAATATGGTGGTATTATAAACCTGTTACTGATAAAATGCTTGATGAAATATCAAATATTCCTAAAGAAGATTATACAGAAGAAATGCAGCAGGAGTTTTTGGATAATATGGCAGTGCATTCAAAAGATATTCTCAATATTTTTCTTGTAGATGAGCAGGAATATAAAGAAACAAAAGCAGAAACAGATAAAACTGGTGCTTTAACTGGATGGGGTAATGTAGAAGAACTGGGTGTAAATAACGGGTATATGTATCTTGCAATTATGCCAGAAAATAATACAGAGGGAATGACAGAAGAAGAGAAGGCACAATATGAGGAATGTCTGGCTTATATGGACACAGTAAAGGAAAAACTGGAATTTACAGAAATTGAAGAGAAAAACACTACAGGAAAAATGCCTTCATTTACAACAAAGGATTTACAAGGCAATACAGTGACAGAAAGTATTTTCCAGGAAAAAGATTTAACAGTAGTAAATATATGGGGGACTTTCTGCGGCCCTTGCATAGAAGAAATGCCAGAACTTGCAGAATGGTCAGAATCTATGCCATCTAATGTGCAGATAATAGGGCTGGTTTGTGATATTGAAGGGGAAGATGACCAGGAACATAAAGACAAGGCATTACAAATTATGGAAAAAGCAGGGGCAGGTTTTACAAACATAATTCCTGCAGACGGGCTGGACAGCCTGCTTGGACAAGTTACAGGAGTGCCTACAACAATTTTTGTAGACAAGGATGGAAATATTACAGGTGAGCCTGTTATTGGGGCTTATGTATCTGTCTATAAAAAATTTGTGGAGGATTATATTAGTGGAAAATAAATTGAAAAATATAGCAAGTGCAGCGTTATTATTAATAGCTGGCATATTCCTGCTATATGGAGCTAAAAGAGGGGAAGTTGCTGTAATGTTTACTAAAGCAGTAAATATCTGCCTGGAATGTATAGGGCTGGGGTGAGTTATGGGGAAGATGAAACAAAATATAAAGAGAAAACTATTCCAGATTGCTGCTTTTGGATTTTCTAATGCACATATTATGAATTTTAAGGGAGGCAGGATTTATGAAGGCAAATGGAAGAATTTCTGTAATCCCGGGCTAAACTGTTATTCATGCCCTGCGGCAAGTTTTTCCTGCCCTATAGGGGCATTGCAGGCGGTTAATGGTTCTATGGAATTTAATTTTAGTTTTTATGTGACAGGTCTTTTGCTTGCTTTTGGTGTGCTTTTTGGCAGGGGTATATGTGGGTGGTTTTGCCCTTTCGGGCTTTTCCAGGAACTATTACATAAGATTCCTGTTCCCAAATTTAAACTCTGGAAAGGTTTTTTATATTTAAAATACATAATACTTGTGGTTTTTGTTTTTATACTGCCAATAGCTGTTACAAATTTTATGGGCATGGGAAAACCAGCTTTCTGCCAGTTTATATGTCCTGCAGGTATGCTGGAAGGTGGAATACCACTTTTAAGTACACATCCAGAACTGCGCCAGACAATAGGAAGTCTTTTCTCATTAAAAATGGTTATATTAATTGTAACAATTGCCTGCTGTGTTTTTATATACCGCTTTTTCTGTAAAGCATTATGCCCGCTTGGCGCAATTTATGGTATAATGAACAAGATTAGTATATACCATCTTGAAATAGACAAGGACAGTTGTGTGGGCTGCGGGAAATGCCAGAATATATGTAAAATGGAGGTAAATCCTGTAGATAAACCAAATTCAGCAGAATGTATAAGATGTGGTGAATGTGTAAATGCATGTCCAAAGAATGCGTTGTACCTGGAATTTAAATTGTCAGGTAAAAGAACAGTACCTGTACAAAATAAAGAGAAAATTTAAAAAACAAACCCTGCTTATGTTATTATGCCATAAGCAGGGTTTGTTTTAATAATACTGGTAATGGAAGGCTTGTTAAGATTATAGTAGTTTTTATAATGAATATCCCCATAAATTGCGTGTCTGTTGCATTATTTTATCAATAGACCATGTCTTGCTGCTGTTTTCCTTGCTGTTAGGGTCATTTACAATTACATCACCATTACTGTCTGTGCCTGCCAGCACTATAAAATGTCCTGTTGTTGTAAAATCTCCTGGTCCCATGCTGCATATTATTGGATTCCCTGAATCCAGCCAGTTTAATATGCTTTCTTTCTGGAATGGGACTTCATTGTAATTTAAACCAATTTTACTTGCACCATAAGTCATTAAATCCCATGAAGAACCAGAACCTTTTATATAAAAACCATTATTTTCTGCCATTCTTGCAACCCTGTAGGGATTCCACTTTGTTTTGCCAGACAGGCCGCATTGTACCATAGAAAGGCAGGCTGGGCCGCATCCTGTTACAGCTATGAAACTGCCGCCATAATTTTTATATCCCCATCTTTTATCCCATTGCAGGAAAAGAGGAATGCCGTCCGTGTTTACATCTTTTTTTATATTGATTTTTATGTTTTTGTCTTTATATTTTTTGTAATCCAGTACGAAATCTTTTGTTTCCGGATGCTTTTCAAAAAGAGTAACCAGGCTTTCTGGATAATTTTCTTCTTTAAGCTGTTTAATTAAGCGGTTCTTTTCAGTACCAGAAACAATTTCAGAAGTATAGCTCTTATTACCTGTATTATCATGGTTGTTTATTAAATCAAAAATAACACTTGATAAAGCCCTTGAAATAACCACACACATAATTATAAACAGGAATATTATTAAGATGTTTATGATACCACGGAACTTTTTTCTTTTTGTATGTTTCTTTTTGTAATTTTTCTTTACAGGCAAATAGTCTTTGTTTTTATTATAATCATTATATGAAATAAAATTGCTGCCGTTTGTAAATGCTTTATCCATAAATCTGTACCTTCCTTTATTTTTATTCCAGGGAAATAACTGTTATTAGTATATTACCAGATAATAAAGGGTTATCTTTCAAGATAGTCTTATAAAAAACTTATTATTTTCTTAAAATTTTGCAATTAAGCCTGATATAACCAGAGGCATATTTTATATATAATAAATGCCTATACCATGTTGCAGAGATACCATATTACAAGTGGAAGGTTAAGGTATGCTTCTATAAAGCTTCCTGCTGCTATAAGAACCAGGAAGAACATAACAAATGGGAGCTGTTGTACCACAAGTTTTCCTCTGTTATGTTTAGATGGGTAGCTGTATGTATTTTCAAATGATGGGGTAGTTATACATTCTATAAATTGGTTATGGAAATTACTACAATGTGCAATTACCATAAGATAAACAGGAATAAAAAGCAGTACCTGGGGGCACAAAAAGAAAAAAAAGCGTATTATTCCAGGCATTCCATGAAGTATAATATTAAATGCAAGCAAAAGCCCGTTAGTAAATCCTGTATAAAGTGAAAATGCACAATAGTAATACGTCCAGATATTAGTAAGCGAGAATAAGTATAACAGTATCAGAAGCTTTATATTTCTTTTAAGTGCCAGCAGGAAAATATCAGATTTTTCTATATCCAGTCCAGGCAGGTTATTAATAGTTTCATTATAAATAGTAATCAGGGGTGAATATAAATTTTCTTTTAATAAATGTCCAGTTATACATCCTGCTATAATTCCAACTATAGCAAAAAATAAGGTTATTTTACATGGTACAGGAAGTTTTCTGTGCATACCAGTCTTTTTTGGGATAGATTTCATTAAACCTCCACAGGATTTCTACAAAATCCAGATTATTTGTTCATATATAAATATGGGACAATCATATAATTTATGTATAAAATTTTTAAAAGAATTTACCATAAAAATCCCCATGCCGTGCTTTGCACGGCACAAATAGTAATGAAAAATGCTGTCTTAGAATCATTTTTCACACTATACTTTTGTAACGTTTTGTCAAATACAGGGAATATAAAATGATTGGAAGTATAATTTGTCGCAGTATTATAATTGAACAAGAGTGTATTCTGCATTATTCTGTTATTAGCTTGAAAATTTATGTGGATTTTGCAATATGCAGGAACACAGAAAGGAATTTATATGAAGAAGTTATTTATTACAGGTATTATTTATATCTGCCTTTTTATATTACTGGTGGCAGGTATTTTTAATCTTGGAAAGAATTTTAACGAAAATATTTCACAAAGTGATGAAGTAGCTGTTACAGCGGAAGATATAACAAATAATAGCGTGCAAAATACAGAGGTTCCAGAAGAAAATACAGAGAAACCAGAAACAGGGAAAATGGAAGACAAAGTAGTAGTAAAAGGTGATATTTCAGAGGATGTCAGCCCGTTCAGCTATAATACCACAGCAGACAAATATTTACTGGATTTGTGTTATGCAAGTTTGTGTAACATGAAGGACAGGAAGTGTATAAGTAAAAATGTTTCAAATATTTATGACAAAAAAGCAGATATTACAACATTCAAAATTACACTAAATGAAGAAGCAGAGAATGCATCTGGCCATAAAATAACAGCAGATGATTTGTTATTTAATTATTACCTGCGGGCAGATACAGGCTATACAGCAGATGGGGGAATATCTGCAATTCCAGTTGCAGGGATGCAGGAGTACAGGTATGGTACTAAGAATATAACATCAGTTAAAAAGAAAATTGCAAAAAAATTAAAAAAGCCTGATAAGAGGACAGCTTTTCTTATTAGAAAACATATTATAAGGCCAGTAATTGAAAAAGAATATGAATGGGTATGTTCACTTTATAAACAGGAAACATATGATTACATAACAGATAAATATCCACGTAAAAAAGATTTATTTGTTTATTTTTTTGCATATGGGACGGATTATAAGACAAAAGGGAAAAAAGCTGAAAAAGTTATAAATGATGTAATTAAATCTTATGGTTCTGATTATAATAAACTTGGAAAAATTACAGGTGAAAATTATAAAAAACAGGCTGAAGGCATTGCATTAAGAGTTATACAATCAGATAAAAAATTTAAGTTCAGGACCAGGAATATAAGCGGGATAAAGAAGCTGGATGATTATACAATCAGTATTGATATAAAAGGAAACAGGAAACCAGGTTATATTAACAAACTTGGAAGTATGTATATAGTTTCAATGGAAAACTGGGGAAACAGGGCGTTATTTAATGGCACAGACCAGTTCGGGTTTAAGCGTGGAAGGGCAGGGAATATATTAAAGGGAAGGAAGATTTCAGAAGATGAAACAGGAAATTATACAATACAGGAAATAACAGATGGTGTGTATACGCTTCAGAGAAGAACGGAAAATAATTAATAAAAAACCAGATTCCAGCACCGGCGGGGTTAAAGTGCTTCTGTCATGGAATAAATGCTGTTATATAGTATGTGGAACCTGCCACTGCAAATTTACAATAAAACCCTGGATAATAAAATTAACAGTTTGTGCCGTGCAAAGCACGGCATGGGGATTTTTATGAAACGGACGTGTAACCAGAAGGTTATATTTCTATAAACGGAATTCCATTATCTTTTGCATAGCACTCTGCTTCAGAATTTTTCACGCCTTTTATATGAAAACCTGGAACGATGCATTCACCTTTAAGTTTATAACCCATTTTACCAGGGTCTGTGTATTCACGTATCTCCATATAACCAACAGAAGATTTACCAAATGTCTGTACACTTTCTGGTATCACCAGTTCCAAAAGGGATGTACAATGGTGGAACATATAATCATCAAGGATTTCTACGCCATCTTCTATAACAGCTTCTGAAAGGTTCTCACAGTCAGCAAAGGCTCCGTCTGTATATACTACACTTCCTGGTATAACCACTTTTCTTATATAATTACTTCCTTCAAATGAATTTGAAATATCTTTTGTACCCTGTGGAAATGTAAAACTTTCAAGTTTTGTACCTGCAAATGCATTTGAAAAGTTTTCAACTCCTGCCGGAATATTAATTTTTTCAAGGGAAAAGCAGCAGTTAAAGGCGTATTCAACAGACTTAAGGCTTTGTGGAAGAGCAATGTTTTTAAGATTTTCACATCCATAGAAAGCACCTGTAATATATACTACACCTTCTGGTACAACAACACTTTCAAGTTCATAGAAACCATCAAATGTACTGTCAAGAGATACAACATTATTGCCGTCAATAAGCTGGGGGATTATTATATTTGTTTCACATCCATTATAACGTAAAACCTCTATTCCGTCCGGGCACCCTTCTGGCGGATTATAATCATATGTCCACAATCCGTCACTGCTTGTGCAGATTTCAGGATTTTCCTCTTCATCATATTTGTAAAAGTAGTCATAGCTTTCACCTGTTCCATACCGCCCACGTCCGTCACTATAATATGCTTTCATATATTAATTTTCTCCTTTTATTATATGTTATTATAATATCATAACTGGCATGTTTTTACAAATATACTTTTGAGCAAATATACTAAAGCACTGGTTACTACTATGAACAGCGTAGCTGTGAATAGTAACAAGCACTGTTGTTTCTAGGACAGTCCACGCATTTAGAGTATTGTAAACATTAAAGTTTTCTATTAATATAAACTTGTATCTGAAAGGAGGATTTAAGAATGGATAACCAGAAGACTTTTTATAAAAGTGTAATTACAATTGCACTTCCTGTCACATTACAGTCACTTTTACAGTCATCTTTTAGTGTTATTGACCAGATAATGATTGGAAAGCTTGGAAGCAGCAGCATTGCAGGCGTAGGGCTTGGTGCAAAGTTTTCGTCAATGTATTCAGTAATATTGTCAGCAATTGCAGCAGTAACAGGAATTATGGTTTCACAGTACATAGGTAAAAAGGATGAAATGGAAGTAAATAGGAGCTTTTTTGCAAACCTGTTTCTGGCAGCTGCTTTTTCTGCTGTATTCAGTGTGGCATGTTTCTGCTTTCCAGAGTATATTATGGGTTTTTACACAAAAGATATTGTTACAAGGCATGCTGCAGCAGGATATCTTAGGATAACTGCGCTTTCTTTCCTGCCACTTGCAGCCAGTATGGTCTGTTCCGCGGTGCTGCGCTGCCTGGACGCTGCAAAGTACCCTTTATATGCAACTGCCGCTTCAGTAATTCTGAATACATGTCTTAATTATGTTTTAATATTTGGCAAGGCAGGAATGCCAGAAATGGGAGTAAATGGCGCCGCATTTGCAACGGTTATATCACAGGCTGTTTCATTCGTTCTTGTATTGTTTTTCATGGTAAAAACTGTTAAAAGGAAGATAAAGCCAGTTTTTGTATGGCGCTTTACTGGTGGCAGAAGAAAACAGTACCTTAAAATACTTTTACCAATTATTGCATGTGAGTTTTTCTGGAGCCTGGGGGAAAATATATATACAGCAATATATGGAAATATTGGAACAGAACCATGTGCAGCTATGACACTTACAATTCCTTTGCAGACTTTATTAATAGGTGCATTAAGCGGGCTTTCACAGGCAGCAGGGATAATTATTGGAAAATCCCTTGGCAGCAGGGAGTATAACAGGGCATATAAGGAATCACAAAAAATTATGCTTTATGCCTTATGTGGTTCAGCGCTGTTATCTGTAATCCTTCTTTTCTCTGGAAAATATTATGTACAGATATATAATACCAGCAGGGAAGTAAGGGAAACAGCATTTTATATTCTCGTAGTATTTGCATTGGTTTCACCTGTTAAAGTGCAGAATATGGTTCTTGGAGGGGGTATTTTAAGAAGCGGTGGTAAGACAAAATATATAATGTGTATTGATTTCATGGGTACATGGCTTTTTGGTGTGCCGCTGGGATATCTGGGTGCATTTGTATTAAATCTTGGAATTCCTTATGTGTATCTGCTTCTGTCACTTGAAGAGTGCGTAAGGCTGGCAGTTTCACTTGTTTTATTTAAAAAGAAATACTGGATGGAAAGCCTGGAATAAATTTGTAATATATTAATTCTTTGTATATATTGCATAAAAAGCAAATTGGTTTTAGGTGGAATTTCACAAAAATAAAAAAAGGGATTGTTTTTTTATTCGTCAGGATATATAATGAACTCACAATCGGAAACGTTACCGGGTACGTTGCCGACAACGTTTCCAAACGGACCCATTTAAACCCATAATTAATTAAATTTTTTTCTAAAGAAGGAGGAAAAGAAAAATGATAAGACGTAAATTAGTTTCCATGATGCTTGCTACAACAATGATTGCAGGTGTTGTTACTGGATGTGGCAGTGATGACGGAGGAAGTGATGATGCAAAGGGAAGTGTATACTACCTTAGTTTTAAGCCAGAGCAGACAGACCAGTGGAAAGCAATAGCTGAAAGGTACACAAAGGAAACGGGCATTGAAGTAAAAGTACAGACAGCTGCTTCTGGAACATATGAGCAGACACTTAAGTCAGAAATTGCTAAGAAAGATGCACCTACATTATTCCAGATTAACGGGCCTGTAGGATACCAGAGCTGGAAAGATTACTGTCTGGATTTATCAGGCACTAACCTTTATTCATGGTTAAAGGATAAGGACATGGCAGTAAAAGATGGTGATGGTGTTTATGGCATACCATATGTAGTAGAAGGTTATGGCATTATTTACAATGAAGAAATAATGGACAAATATTTTGCTTTAGATGGAGCTAAGGCAGCTTCTATGGAAGAAATTAATAACTTTGCAAAGTTACAGGAGGTTGTTGAGGACATGACAAGCAAAGCATCTGATTTAGGTATTGATGGTGTATTTGCTTCCACATCATTTACTCCTGGTGAAGACTGGAGATGGCAGACACATCTTATGAACCTTCCAGGATTTTATGAGTACAAAGATGATAATGCAAGTGACAAAAAAGAAATTGACTTTAAGTATAACCAGGAATACAAGAATATTTTAGATTTATATGTAAATAATTCATGTACAAAGCCTTCTATGTTAGGGTCAAAGACAGTTGAAAACTCAATGTCAGAATTTGCACTTGGCAAAGTTGCAATGGTACAGAATGGTAACTGGGCATGGGGAGATATAAGCAAAGTAAGTGGCAATGTTGTTAAGGAAGACAAGATTAAATTCCTTCCAATCTATACAGGTGTTTCAGGTGAAGAGAGCCAGGGCATATGTATTGGTACAGAGAACTTCTTTAGTGTAAACAGTGAAGCTTCTAAGAAAGACCAGGAAGAAACAATTAAATTTGTTGAGTGGTTATTTAATTCTGATGAAGGAAAGAAAGCTGTAACAAATGAACTTGGATTTATTGCACCATTTAACACATTTGAAGATGCTGATAACCCAACTGACCCATTAGCAAAAGAAGTAATCCGTTATATGGATGATGAATCTTTAAATACTGTTTCATGGAACTTTATGACAAGTATGCCAAGCCAGACATTTAAAGATGATTTTGGTGCATCACTTTTAGAGTACATTACAGGAAATAAAGAATGGGATGCAGTAGTAGAAGACTGTAAAGCAGAGTGGAAGTCAGAGAAGGAAGCTATTGCAGAGTAATATTAACAGTAACTAAGAATTATATACAAGGTTTGTGTCCTGGCACTGCAGGCACAAATCTTGTATAATATATTACTATTTGGGCCGCTGGAAGCGGCATGGAGGTTTGTTATGCAAAAGGCGTATAAAAAGTATTTTGCCGTGTTTGTACTCCCTACATTATTAGCATTTACAGTATTCTTTATAATTCCGTTTATTATGGGTATTGTATTATCTTTCTGTAAATTTACAACAGTTACAAATGCAAGATTTGTAGGAGTATCAAACTATATAAAGGCATTTTCTAATGCAGACTTCTTAAATGCATTAGGGTTTACAACTAAGTTTACAATAGTATCTGTTATAACGATAAACGTAATTGCATTTGCGATTGCATATGGCCTTACAAGAGGGCTTAAGGGAACAAATTTCTTCAGGACAACATTTTTTATGCCAAACCTGATTGGCGGTATCGTATTAGGTTATATCTGGCAGCTTATGATTAATGCAGTCCTTGCAAACTTTGATGTCACAATTACAAGTGATGCAAAATATGGTTTCTGGGGACTGGTTATCCTTATGAACTGGCAGTTAATCGGTTATATGATGATTATTTATATTGCTGCAATCCAAAATATACCTGGTGAGTTAATTGAGGCAGCTAAAATTGACGGGGCTACTAAGACACAGACAATGTTTAAGGTTATTATACCTATGGCAATGCCTTCTATAACAATCTGCCTGTTCCTGTCACTTACAAATGCGTTTAAATTATTTGACCAGAACTTAGCACTTACAGCAGGTGCGCCATCAAGGAAAACAGCAGGCCTTGCAATGGATATTTATACAACTTTCTATAACAGGAACGGATGGGAAGGTGTAGGCCAGGCTAAAGCGGTTGTATTCTTTATAATTGTTGGTGCAGTTTCAATGTTACAGTTATATATCACTAGAAAGAGGGAGGTAGAGGAATAATGGCAAAAAAAACCAAGAAGAATAATGATATGGCAGAATCAGTGGAAGTTTCAAAAACTGCTGCCATTATTATGACAATTGTATTTATAATACTTGCAGTTATATTCCTTTTTCCTATACTGCTTGTTTTAATGAATTCTTTTAAAAATAAGCTTTATATAAGTGAACAGCCATTTTCATTTCCAAGTGGTGAAACATTTGCTGGATTGTCTAACTACATAGGCGGCCTTGCAAAGACAGGTTTTTTCTCAGCAGCCCTTAACTCTGCAATAATTACAGTACTTGCTGTTATACTGATTGTTGTACTTACATCTATGACAGCATGGTGGCTTACAAGGGTAAAAAGCAAATTTTCTTCTGTATTGTATTATTTATTTGTATTTGCAATGATTGTACCATTCCAGATGGTAATGTTTACATTGTCAAAAGTTACTGATATGTTAAACCTTGGCAATCCTATAGGAATTGTTATTGTGTATGTAGGGTTTGGTGCAGGCCAGGCAGTATTTATGTTTGCTGGTTTCGTAAAATCAATACCAATTTCATTAGAGGAAGCAGCAATGCTTGATGGATGTACACCAATACAGACATTCTTTTTAGTAGTATTTCCAATTCTTAAACCTACAGCTATTACAGTAGCAATACTTAATGCAATGTGGGTATGGAATGACTACCTGCTGCCTCTGCTTGTATTAAAGAGTGATTACCAGACTATACCTATTGCAGTACAGTACCTTAAAGGTGGTTATGGTTCTGTAGATATGGGAGCGATGATGGGTATGTTAGTCCTTGCAATTGTACCAATTGTTGTGGTATACCTGCTCTGCCAGAAGCATATTATAAAAGGTGTTGCAGCTGGTGCTGTTAAAGGTTAATGTAATAAGGCAGCAGTGCTGCCTGTCCGCAATAGCCAGGACATAAAACCTGTGTTCTGGCTATTGTATAAAAAGAATGGCAAGGGGGATTTTTATGAGAGAGTGTGGTATTTTATTACCTGTGTCTGCATTGCCTTCAAAATATGGTATTGGATGTTTTTCACGCGAAGCATATGAATTTATAGACCAGTTAAAAAAAGCCGGGCAGTCATGCTGGCAGATATTGCCGCTTGGGCCTACTGGCTATGGGGATTCACCATACCAGTCATTTTCTTCCTATGCAGGCAATCCTTATTTTATTGATTTGGAAACGCTTGTACAGGACGGGTTAATTACAGAAGAAGACTGTAATTCACTGGATTATGGACAGGTAGAAGACCATGTAAGTTATGATAAATTATATACTGCAAGGGCAGTTATATTAAGGAAGGCATTTAACAATTTTAAAGCAGATGCAAATTATAACAAGTTTATTAATGAAAATGCGTCATGGCTTGATGATTACTGCCTTTATATGGCAATTAAAATGGAAAATGACGGGGAAAGCTGGATAAACTGGCCATTAAAGTACCGCAACAGGGATAAGGAAACAATGGAAAAGGCAAAAAGGGAGCTTGCCACTGAAATAGAATTTTACCAGTTCCAGCAATACCAGTTTTATAAGCAGTGGAATTCACTTCATAAATATGCCACAGAAAACCATATTAAAATTATTGGTGATATTCCTATTTATGTGGCACTGGACAGTTCTGACACATGGGCAGACCCTGTATTATACCAGTTTGATGAGGATAACCTGCCAACAGCAGTTTCAGGGTGCCCGCCAGACGGGTTTTCCAAAACAGGGCAGTTATGGGGCAGTCCGTTATATAACTGGGAATACCATAAAAAGACTGGTTATAAGTGGTGGACAGACAGGATTGCATATTGTTTTAAATTATATGATACAGTCAGAATTGACCATTTCCGTGGGTTTGATGAATATTATTCCATACCATATGGTGATAAGGATGCAATAAACGGCACATGGATGCCAGGACCAGGAAAAGAATTATTTGAAACATTAGAAAAAAGACTTGGAAAGCTTGATATTATTGCTGAAGATTTAGGGTTTGTAACGGATTCTGTAAGGGAACTCCTTGATGCCACTGGATTTCCAGGAATGAAAGTATTACAGCTTGCATTTGATGAAAGGGAGTCTGCTAATTACCTTCCGTATACGCATACCAGTAACTGTGTTGTCTATACAGGTACACATGATAATAATACAACAAGGGGCTGGTATAATGATGTTGATGAAGGTTGTAAAATGTTTATACGTGACTATATTAATAAGCCAGATATAATTGAGGAAAATATTTCATGGAACATGGCTTCACTTGCAATGGCAAGTGTGGCGGACCTCTGTATAATACCAGTGCAGGATTATCTTAACCTTGGAAGCAGTGCCAGAATTAATACTCCATCTGTATTAGGGAATAACTGGGAGTGGAGATTGACAAAAAATTCTATTGGTGATAGGATTTTAAACAGGATAAGAAATCTGGCTGTAACATACGGCAGAGTAAATCTAAAATAGAAAGCCAGAAGGCTGTCCAGTTAACCTGGGCAGTTTTCTTCTTTTTTATTCCAGGCAATATTTACCGCCTGGCATTAAATTAATTAAAACGGGAGGATTTTTTCTGGATAAGGCGGGGGACAAATATGGAAACAATAAAAGATATTGCAAAAGTATGCGGGGTAGGTGTAAGTACAGTTTCAAGGGCTATTAATAACCATCCTGATATTAATCCTGAAACTAAGGAAATGATATTACGGGTAATAAAAGAACATAATTATATTCCAAATAATAGTGCGAGGAATTTAAAACGCACAAAGTCAAAATCAGTTGCTGTTCTTATAAAAGGTATTTCAAATCCATTTTTTAGCAGGATGATAGAAATAATTGAGCATGAAACCCAGCAGAAAAAGTATACATTTTTATTACAGCGTGTGGAAGAGAATGAGGACGAGCTGAATGTGGCGCTGGAAATTGCTAATGAGAAGAAGCCAAAGGGTATTATTTTCCTTGGAGGGATGATAACACATTCTGAAGAGAAGGTAAGACAGCTTGATGTACCTTTTGTGCTTAGCACTTCAGGTTATATTGCAGGAAAAAACGGTGATGGTAAATGGAATGGAAATGCGGGCTGGTCTTTCGTTACAGTTGATGATTATGGTGAAAGTTATAAAATTGTAAATTACCTGTGCAGCATTGGGCATAAGAAAATTGCAATACTGGCAGCTGATATAGAGGATGACAGTATTGGAAGGTTAAGGTATGAAGGTTATAAACAGGCACTCCGGGATAACGGAATAGAGCCTGATATAAGGCTGGAGTGCCATATGGATGAAAGAGTGGATAATTATTCCATGCAGACAGGTTATAGGCTTATGAAGAAGCTTCTGTCAGAAACACAAGATTTTACTGCCGTGTATGCAATAGCAGACAGCCTTGCAATCGGGGCATGCAGGGCACTTGTGGAACATAATAAAAGAATTCCGGAGGACTATTCAGTAGCGGGTTTTGACGGGCTTGAGACAGGTGAATTTTATAATCCTTCAATTACAACAATACGGCAGCCGGTGGAAAAGATTGCAAAGGAGACTGTCGATTTGCTATTCCAGATAATGCAGAAAGACGGGAGCAACCGGCAGATTGTACTGCCAGGGGAGCTTGTTATAAGGGAATCAACAAAGAAGGTTTAAATATGGATTGAAAAAAATAGAAAGCATGCTTCGCTGGCTTTCTATTGTCATGAATAAAGCAGGCGGGGATATTCTTTTAATTGTCCCCGCCTGCTTTAAAGTTATATACAGGTTTTAAAATTTTATCTATTTTTACTGTATCACCAATTACACTTATGATATCATCAATTTTTCTGTATGCAAATGGTGATTCATCTAATGTATCTTTGTTTATACAGATAGAATATACCCCTTCCATTGCTTTTTTAAATTCTGAAACTGTATGGTGCTCTTTTACTTCAGAACGTTTATAAATACGCCCTGCCCCATGTGGTGCAGAACAGTTCCAGTCTTCATTGCCAAGCCCTGTGCCAAGTATTACCCCGTCATGCATATTTACAGGTATAATAACCTTTTCGCCAGCATTTGCGCGTATGGCTCCTTTTCTAAGTACAGGGGTACTGCCAGAAAAGTCAATATAATTATGTATACATGAATAGCTGTCCTCAATACGCCATTTCATTCCTCTTGTAATTTCATCTATCATGGCTTCACGGTTAGCAGCAGCAAAATCCTGCATAATAGCAAGGTCGTGCAGGTATTCATCAAGAAGGCTGCCAGAAAGGCATGTCAGTTCATAAGGGGCATATCCGCCAGAGCCCTTCATCTGCTGTTCATGCTGGCCCTTTTTTAAATAATGGGTTGTAACTTCTATTCCTGCATGGCGGCTTCCAGAATGTATAACAAGATATAAAAAACCATCTTCATCTTTATCAATTTCTATAAAATGGTTGCCACCTCCAAGTGTGCCAATGCTAAGGGCAGCTTTTGAAATATCTGTTGATTTATAACTGTAAAGTTTTTCAAAGTCAAAAGAACGTCCAAGTTTATGTGCAGTTTTGCGTACTTTTCCGCCACAAGGGACATTTTCCCTTATAACAGTGTCAAGTTTCTGGAATTCAATGTTTTTATTTTTAAGCTTTGCAATAGTCATTCCACAGCCAATATCCACACCAACAATGTTAGGCATAAGTGAGCTGCCAACAGTCATTGTAAGCCCTATGGTACATACTTTCCCAGGGTGGACGTCTGGCATTACGCGGATTTTGCTGCCTGCTGCACTTGGATGGTCACAAAGCATCTGGAGCTGTTTTCTGGCATATTCGTCAAAGGTATATTCTTCATTAGCTGCCGTATAAACTATGGCATTAGTATATTTGCCGTATATAGTAATCATGGAAAACTCCTTTCTGGTGTAGCTGGCAGGTTACAGGTAAAGTAATGTGTTTATAAGTATACTTGCTGTATTTATGAATGTCAATATGCCAGGAGGCATCCACAATGTCCGTTTTATAAAATTCCAGCTATTCTGTGTTGCCAGGCGGCAAGTATTATTGACCTGTAATATAATTAATGTTATTATGCGTTTAGGATAACCTGGTTTAATAAAATAAATAAATGGCAGGACTAGCATACAATAAAATACTGGTTTTGCAGAAATGAGGGTAAATATGGATAAAAAGGATAATGGTATTAGCAGAAGAGATATTGCAATGCAAAATTTTCTAAAGGGCTATAATTGTACACAGTCTGTGCTGCTGGCTTTTGAAGATTTACTTCCTATAGAGAACAAGAAGGAAATTATATGCATGGCTTCTTCTTTTGGAGGAGGAATGGGGCGTTTAAGGGAAGTATGTGGTTCTGTCAGTGGAATGTTCCTTGTTGCAGGACTTTTATATGGTTATGAAGGACCAGAAACAGGCCAGAAGAAAACAGAATTATATACAAGAATACAGGAACTTGCACATAAATTTGAAGAGCAGAATGGTTCTATTGTATGCAGGGAACTACTTGGATTAAATGTAAAAGAAGAAAAACCTGTTCCAGATGCCAGGACAAAAGAATATTATAAAAAGCGTCCATGTAAAGAACTTATTGGAATGGCAGCTGGGATTCTAGAAGATTTTATAAATGAAAACAATGAGGACAGTTCATGCCAGGAATAGTGTGTTTTATAAATTACCCTGTAAATTAGAATTTTCCTTTATAAAAATTTATGTAACAGATATGATGTGGTTAATTAATTTTCTTGACAAATATGCTGTAACCATATAAAATGAAAAAGGTTTTCAATTTGTCAAAGGATGGTAGTAAAATGGATAATAGCAAGTGCCTGGTTTCATGTGTACATGCCGGGCTTGGATATGATAACAGGGCAATAATAGAAAATTTTGATTTTGATGTATATGAGGGGGATTATGTATGCGTTGTAGGGGAAAATGGTTCTGGTAAAAGCACACTTATAAAAACTATACTTGGGCTAATAAAACCTGTAAGCGGACAGGTAGAACTTCATGATACGCTGAAAAAAGGTGCTATTGGCTATCTGCCACAACAGACGCAAGTGCAGAAACATTTTCCGGCAAGTGTACTTGAAGTTGTAATGTCAGGTTTCTTAAACAGAATGAACGGAAAGCCTTTATTTAGCTTGCGTGAGAAAAAGCAGGCA
>JAAWKM010000268.1 GCA_022797375.1 Lachnospiraceae bacterium | reverse complement strand
ATTTGTTTTTTCTTTTATAAATTCCTGCCCTATACAAAAACCACAGTCCGATGAGTATAAATTTAATGCCTGTAATGGTTTTACAGCACCATTATGCCCTTGTACCCTTTTTAATCCCCTGCTTTCCTTGTCATCCATTAAAAGAATTCCAACTTCATTGTCCTGGCCTGTAACAGCAGTATGTATATCATTTACCAAAGCTTCCAGAGACTGTATTACATCCTGGTAAAAATATGCAGCATCAATGTTGCCAGCTACTATCCTTGGCTGGTAAAATAAAAAATAAGGGGTCAATTACCAACATTGAGTACTCCAATATGACAGAATATGCCGTTTTATATTTAAAAATATCCTTTAGGAAGGATACTATGAAACATTTGAAAAATGCCCGAATTTATTAGAAGTGAGTTAGTAAGGTATCATTTTCCCAAAAATACCAGTAGAAAGAGCCAGTCCATATCATCCAGCAGTACCACCACATCATAGGTCTTTCCCGTCTTTCCGCTGTAAAGCATGGACACGGAAACACGGCCCTATTTCAGAAGAACTGCCGCAATGGTCTTTGTCAGGGTTTCTTCTTGCTGGTAAAAAAATTGATTGATAATCAGCTTTTGCACTCTGTCCTTAAAATTTTTGCCGATGTCTTTACTGAAATGCACCTTGACAGTGTAAGTGATGTCCCCTAACTTATGCCTGAAACTGTGAGGCTGTTGCTCGTTTCTGGTTTCTGTCATATTTTTTGCTCCTTTACATAAAAATCCCCCTTAAATAGATTTTGGTTAGTTACCTTGTCTATTTAAGGGGATCATATCAATTTTCTATACGCTCTGACACTATGTTATTATTTTGTTGTGATTATAACATTGGTTAGTTAGATAAACTGGAATTTCACGCTTCAATATTAAATGTATTCTTATTTTTTATAAAGCAATGTCATAACAAACGCAACAATTATTAATATATGTAATACTATATGATATACATCAGAAACATATCTTCCGTCAACATTTATCAATTGAATACAGTCTGCAAAATAGGCAATCTTCTTGTCCATATCTCCCATAAATCCACTGCCAAATATAGTATACCATTCATGACTTAAAAACTGGGTAATAAACCACATTCCTAACCACGCTAAATGTATATTTTTTCCGATTTTTCCTGTGGTTAAACACAAAATAAATGTAACAGTTGGAATAAGCATGAATATCCATTCTTCCTTAAATGCACTTATTACTAAGTATTTATCCCCAATCTTCAAACCTGTCATAGAAAGAAAATACCACAATAACAGAATGATATTTCCAATTATTATATAAGATTTTTTCATAAAAACCTCCATTCCGCCGCCTTTCAGTTGGCGGCACAAATAGTAATGAAAATGTTTCAACTCTCCACGTTATGCGGTAAAATAGTTTACAAGAAGCTACACTACAAAGCACGGTGAGGTGAGTTGTAATAACTTTCTCCGTTTTAGACAGCATAAAAATCAGTGTAAGTTCTGCCTTTTCAAGCACAAATGAGTGGTACTCCGAGTCCGTACACTAAGAATTGTTTAAACGCCTTAGTTTAATTGTGTGGCAGTCCAGTCAATGGCTTCTTACTTTTACGGAAGGAGCAAATGGATTATGAAAGTCACTTTTCAAACCTGTTGTGGTGTTGATGTTCACAAATCTTTTCCTGTTGCCACAATCATTAAAACTACCGGCGGCATCGAACCTGCTTACCAAAAGAAACGTTTTTCCACCTTCAACAATTCTATTCTTGAGTTCAAGCAGTGGCTGTTAGACAATAACTGCCACGATGTCTGTATGGAATCCACTGGCAAATATTGGATTCCTGTCTTTAACCTCTTAGAGGATGAAATCCATATTACTATTGCTAATCCCAAATGGGTGAAAGCAGTTAAGGGTAACAAGGATGACGCTAAAGATTCTAAGCGGACTGGGGGTACCAGAATGCGCTTACTGTTTGTAATGTTGCTTTAGATTCTGTTGTCTCCGATATCTTTGGGAAGTCATCCACATCCATTATTGACTATCTGCTGAAACAACCAGGCACGTCCATCGGCCACGAAGAAACTGCTTCCAAATTTCTTAAGAGCCTGAAACCGAAAGAAGATGCAGTGACCGGATCCATCGAGGGATACCAGATGACGGATTCCAAAAAATACCGCATGCGCCTCATCCGCACACATATGGATTGTATCACAGCTGAAATCAAAGATACAGACTCTGAAATAGAAAAAATGATTTCTTCCAATCCTGATTACGAAAATGCTGTCCAGTTACGAAGAAATCCGTCCGGATTATGCGTGTCGGTGTCTGCCTCAAACCTGCATTAGTACAGTGTGCCCATGCAGCCGTAAAATCCAGCAAATCTCCTTACTACAAAAAGAAATACGAATCCCTTGTAAAACGCCGTGGCAAGAAAAGAGCCATCATTGCTATTGCCCGTATGATTCTCACTGCTGTTTACCAGATGCTGTCTACTGGCGGAGCATGGAATCCGGGCGGCTTATACAAAATCGATATGCCTGCACCTCTTGTTGAAAAACAAAAAGCTAAGGCTATCAAACAGGCTAAGAAACTTTTACTGCGTGAAGGAATTATTTCCGAATCGCAATTAGTTTCTTAAATTTCCAAAGCAAAACTTACGTTCTTTTTGGAAGCTATCCTATGATAGCTTGTTTCAGTGCGCCATTTATTGGCTGTCCTCTAGTTTCTTTCACACTACACCTTAGTGTGTATAGTATGCTATTGGTTCTGACGTGCTTCTTTATCCTGTCTTTATGTATTTTCCATTTCATTTTCATTGTATGCCATTCTCTATTTTAACCATATTTTGATATATTTTTTTACACAAAATACAATACAAATCTTTTAAAATGCAACCTCATTGCATCATAGCTGCTTTTCTTGTAAGCTAATATTTTTCCTGAAATCAAAGTTCCCAATGAACCGCAATCCCCAACTGCTTATTGGTAGCATTGATTGTGTCGGCTAAAAATACATTGCATAGCCACAGCAGAAAATACCGCTTATGGAGTACTGGCTACACTCCGCTATCTGCTCGTCCCTGCGCTTATAATCATCAACACTTGGCAGCCCATCCGTGTAAAGGTTAAAGGCAAGCCTTATTACCCTGACACTGCTGCTTATCTGCCAGCCCTGGTACAGACACTCTGTTTTGATGTATCCGGACTTGATGTCATAAATCTGGCTGAAATGATTTCTTGTATCCTCCGAAATACCAGGAACGTAAACCAACGCCTTGTAGTAACAGTCCTAATACCTCGCCTGTTCCAGTTTCTCAAAATAAAATTTTTCATGTTCCCCGTTTGCAAAAACCATGTATGTGTTACTAGCGCTCTGCGCCCCTGCTCTTAACGCTGTGTTGTTCATGCTCTGAACCTCCTTTATATTTATATAGTCTCTCGGATTCTCCAGCCCCTTTTTTCTGCGACTCTCAAATCCTGTTTTATAAAAATTCCCCCACTTTTTTGCCAAAAATACTTGACAAAC
>JAAWKM010000070.1 GCA_022797375.1 Lachnospiraceae bacterium | reverse complement strand
CATTACAATTTCACACAAGAAAAATGCAAAAACAGCATTTTTCATTACTATTTGTGCCGTGCAAAGCACGGCATGGGGATTTTTATGAAACGGACGTGTTTAAAAATATATTTCACAAATTTTTCACAATAATTATTAGCACTCACTCTTGACGAGTGCTAATAATTGTGTTATAACATATTACAGAAACAAAAATATATAACAAATTAAAAGAAATGAAGGGAGAGATGACATATGTTTATGCCAAGTATATTTGGGGAGAATTTATTGGATGATTTCTTTGACTTTCCAAGAATGGGTTACACAAGAGGAAATAGTTCAAATGGACTGATGCAGACAGATATAACTGATACAGGTAATGGCTATGAAGTGACAATCAATCTTCCAGGTTTCAAAAAGGAAAATGTAACAGGTGAACTAAAAGACGGTTACCTCGTAGTTACAGCAACAACTAACAGCAGCAATGACGAAAAAGACAATAATGGTAAATACATTAGAAGAGAAAGATACAGCGGGACTTGCAGCAGAAGTTTTTACGTAGGTGATGAAGTAAAGCAAGAGGACATAAAAGCAAAATTTGAAGATGGTACTCTTAAACTTTCTATCCCTAAAAAAGAAGCAATTCCTGAGAAAAAAGAAACAAAATATATTTCTATAGAAGGCTGACTATAATATTATGTGAATATTATACCATAATACAATATCGTTTCTTAAAATCTAAAATATTATCTAAAAATTAAATTTAAAAATGCAAAATGCCACTGGCTATAAATACAAACATCCAGGCATTTTGCATTTTTTTGTCGAATAGAATAAATAGACTAAATATTATTCTAATGTTATTATTTTTAAAAGAAAATAAAATCCATGCCAAAAACTCTGCTTTTGGAAAGGAAAGGGATAATATGGATGCACTTATATGGGAAAAACCAGAAGAAATTGACAAAAAGCTTGCAGAAAGAGTCCGTATGGTGCGGAAACGCAAGTATATTACCCAGGAAGAATTAAGTGGTTTAAGTGATGTAAGTTATGGCTCAATTAAAAGATTTGAATCTTCTGGAAGAATTACATTACTTTCGCTTACAAAAATTGCTATGGCATTAGGCTGCACAGATGAACTGCGTAATATTTTTACAAAAATCCCATACTGGGACATGCAGGAAATTCTTGATAACAATAGATAAATATATAATACAAGGAACACATGATATATACCACTTAAGATATATAAAACAGCAGGCATATCCACCTGCTGTTTTATAATTGCCAGTATTAGCCAGATATCTGGTATCCAGATAATACAGACCGGAATTTTATAAACCAGTATATTTTCTTATATTACTTACACCAAATCCCTTTCTGTAAAGCTTCGCTGCTATCTTCTGTTTTTCTTCATAAGATATTTCTTCTAAATCCCTGCCTTTTAATATTTTCTGTATTTCTCTTTCCAGGGCTTCACTGTCGCCACCTTCTATAGATTCCAGGGCAATGGATATATACTTTTCTGGTACATGCTTTTTAGTTAAATCCTGCCACAATCTTTTAATGCTTCTTGATTTATGATATATACTGGCAAATCTCATTGCATATCTTTCATCATCTATGTAATGGAAGCTTTTTACATATTCCATTGCACCATTTACCGCTTCTTCAGAAAAACCTGCATTAACCAGCCTGTCCATAAGTTCCCATTCTGTGCGGTCATTATAATTTAACAAAGATAATGCTTTCTTTTTAGCACGCAATAATTCTTCTTCATCCATTATTACTCGTCTGCCTTTTCCGTTGTAACTGCTGTATTAAAATCTATTTCTTCTGTATTAATATTTTCCTCTGCTGCCGGAACAGGGGCATTCTGTTCTTCATCTTTTTGTTCTGTTTCGTCATCTTTCTTTATAAACTTATCACGGACTTTCTGCTCAACTTCAGCCATTACATCAGGATGTTCTTTTAAATATATCTTCGCATTTTCTCTTCCCTGGCCTATTTTAACACCATTATACGCATACCATGCACCACTTTTATTAACTATATTTTCATTGGCAGCAAGGTCAAGTATATCGCCTTCTCTTGAAATCCCTTCACCATATATAATATCAACTTCTGCTTCCCTGAACGGAGGTGCAACTTTATTCTTTACAACCTTGATACGTGTACGGTTTCCTATAACTTCACCATCTTTCTTAATCTGTTCACCACGCCTTACTTCAAGCCTTATAGATGAATAATACTTTAATGCACGTCCGCCAGTAGTAGTTTCAGGATTACCAAACATTACACCAACTTTTTCACGGAGCTGGTTTATAAATATTACTATACAGTTTGTCTTTCCAATAATAGCTGTAAGTTTTCTTAATGCCTGGGACATAAGCCTTGCCTGCAAACCAACATGGCTGTCACCCATCTCCCCTTCTATCTCTGCTTTTGGCACAAGTGCTGCAACTGAGTCAACAATTACAATGTCTATAGCACCTGAACGCACCATTGTTTCAGTAATCTCTAATGCCTGCTCACCAGTATCAGGCTGTGATATGTATAAATTGTCAATATCCACACCAATCCTTTTAGCGTATACAGGGTCAAGTGCATGTTCTGCGTCAATAAATCCTGCAATCCCGCCATGCTTCTGGACTTCTGCAACCATATGCAATGCCACGGTTGTCTTACCACCTGATTCCGGGCCATAAACTTCCACAACTCTCCCTTTTGGCACACCGCCTACACCAAGTGCAAGGTCAAGCCCTAATGAACCTGACGGGAATGTTTCTACATTCAGGTGTGTATTGTCACCAAGTTTCATTACTGCACCTTTGCCATATGCTTTCTCTATCTGTGCAATAGCATTCTCAAGTGCTTTCAGTTTATTTTCTTCAGTAGATGTTGTTGCTGCTGTTTTCGCCATATTTTTCATCCTTTCCGAACATAAGTTCATTTTAATTATAATAACTCCTTCTGGTTATTCTGTCAACAATTATTTATAAAGTATTTAGTATATCTAATTTACCATTTTATAATACGTATGTCAATATTACCTAAGCCTTTGTGTCTCATAATGTTCAAATGTCTGTAAACAATGCAGCACTGAGTCATACTGTTCCTCTTCATCCCCATCTTCTAACACTATATCAAGTGCTACCGCAATATTGTTTAAAAGACGTTTATCAAGATATTTCCTAAGACTTGTAAATATAATATATTTCTCATGGTAAGTCCTGGCATCAAGAAGTTCCATAAACCCCTTTTCTGCAATTTCTCTATCTGGTATCTTCCCCGCAATTTTTCTATCTATTGCCCCGTTTAACAATGCTTCCCTAAACATACTGTCAGTTATAACATCACTCTCTGGAATCGTACTGGCTGGAATATCCATGTTATTTGCTGGTATATTTATGCCTGGTGGCATATTTCCTGTTTCCCAGGATTTGTATATCTGCACACCATTATTACCTGTTTCCTTTATAAAAGTGCTGAGTGGTTCTGTCCATATATCAAATGGCGGGAACATCTTCTGGTATACTATGTTCTTTTCTTTATCAATGCAGTTATTTGCAATACATATTATCTGTAATGTACTCCCATCAGGATATCTGTAGAAACTTCCTGGTAATGGCATATTTGTGTCCATGTTAATCTCCTTCCATTGACATAAATTTTAAAAACCACTATTATTGACATATTATAATGCCAGGGTCAAAATTATATTACACCATTATACTGAATTTTATAAATTTCTACAAGTATACGATAAAGGCGTATTAACGCGCAAAACTGGCATTTTTATGTATTATTTGTGCTATAATACAACATAGATGCAAATTTTTAAGATAAAAAATAGAGAGAGGTGTATTAAACATGAAAATTACCAGACAAAATTTACTTTTATATGCCATTACTGACAGGACATGGCTTAACGGCAGGTCTCTGCTTTCACAAGTTGAAGAAGTTTTAAAAAATGGCGCAACCTTTTTACAGTTACGTGAAAAAAATCTAAGTTATAATGAACTTGTAGAAGAAGCAGTTAAAATAAAAGAACTTTCTTCCAGATATAATGTACCTTTTGTTATAAATGACAATATCTATGCTGCCAGGGAAGCTGGTGCTGATGGTGTACATATTGGACAGGATGATGCAAGTTATATAAAAGCAAGGGAAGTGTTAGGGCATGGCAAAATTATAGGCATGACCGCACATAACCTTGATGAAGCACTTGCAGCACAAGAAGCAGGGGCAGATTATATTGGCACAGGGGCGGTCTTTCCTACATCCACAAAACATAATACTACCCCATTGTCATTAAACGCACTTAAGGAAATAACAAATAATATTAAAATACCTGTTGTTGCAATTGGAGGAATAAACCAAAGCAATATATTAAACCTTAAAGGTTCAGGAATTGACGGTGCAGCTGTTATTTCTGCAATTTTTGCACATGAAAATCCTGGAATTGCAACAGCAGAAATGCTTAATTTATGCAGGGAGGTTGTAAATGGATAAGAAGTTATTTATATTTGATATGGATGGCACATTGCTTGACTCCATGCCATTATGGCGTGATTTTGATAATAATTACCTTAAACGTTATAATATAACGCCTCCTGATAACCTGGATGAAATAGTAGCACCTCTTACACTTCCAGAATGTGCAGATTATTTTATAAGTCTTGGTATAGACAGGGACAGGGACTTTATTATTTCAGAAGTAGTTTCTATTGTAAAAGATGAATATGAGAATAATATTCCCCTTAAGCCTGGAATGGATAAACTATTAAGAAAATTATATTTAGAAGGGCATATTATCTGCCTTCTGACTACATCAGAAAAAGCATATGCCATTCCAGCACTGGAAAGACTTGGCATATACAATTATTTTAATGAAATTTATACAAGTTCAGAATTAAATATGGATAAACGCACCCCTGGTATTTATAAAAACATCTGTGACAGATATAATATCTCTCCAGAAAATACAACTGTGTATGAAGATACAATTTTTGCAGTGCGCTCTGCAAAGGGCGCAGGATGCCATGTTATAGCTGTTTACGATGAAAATTCTGCTGTTTACTGGGATGAAATACAGCAAACAGCAGATGAAGTTTTTACGTATGCTTAGGGGCATTTATATTCCAGCAATGGTCAACTGGCCCGTTTCCATGCCCTATTTTAAGCCCCGCTTTTAATGCGTGTGTTAAATAACTCTTTGCAGATGCTATTGCTGTTATAATATCCATGCCAGATGCAAGGTTACATGCTATTGCAGATGAAAGAGTACAGCCTGTGCCATGTGTATTTGAAGTATCAATCCTTTCACCCATAAACCAGACTGCATTTCCATTAACTTGTATTGTAATATTATCAATATTATAGTCCTGTCCTGGCTTAAAGCTGTGTGACAGGGCTGTCTTATCTGTACAATAAAGCAGGTCATCAGCGCTTCCTGTATTATGTCCTCCCTTAACGAGTACATTAGCTCCACTTGCCCTGCAAAGCCCTGACGCTGCAAGAAGCATATCATTTTTATTATTTATGCTTATTCCAGTTAATGCCTGTGCTTCAGGAATATTTGGTGTAATTACCATTGCAAGCGGCAAAAGCTTTTTTTTAAGCACCTCTGCTGCCTGTGGTTTTAAAAGCTGGCTTCCGCTTGTTGAAACAAATACTGGGTCAACAACCAGGTTTTTAAGCCCATACTCCTTTATTTTCCCTGAAACCACATTTATTATTTCTTCTGAAAAAAGCATGCCCGTTTTAACTGCATCAGGCATGATATCAGAACAAACTGCGTCAATCTGCCCTGCTACAATAGAAGGATTTACTGGTTCTGATGTTACAACCCCTGTTGTATTTTGCACAGTTATAGCAGTTATAACACTCATTCCATATAATGCATGTGCAGACATAGTTTTTAAGTCTGCCTGTATTCCTGCACCACCACTACAGTCCGAACCTGCTATTGTTAATACCTTTTTGCGGAAACATATAGCATTTAAATTTTTATCTTCCATTACTAATCCCCTGTTCCTAACAATTATACAAATACTAGTACTATAACCAAATATTAGTTAAAATATGGTTCCAGGATTTATTATTCATCATAAATTGATACAATTTCCCCGTCAAGTATACGGTTCATATTTTTAACAGCACAGAAATTTCCACACATAGAACATGTATCCTCTTTCTCTGGCTTTGCAGATGCACGGTAATTCCTTGCCTTTTCTGGGTCTATTGAAAGGCGGAACATTTCTTCCCAGTCAAGATTTTTCCTAGCTGTGCTCATTTCATCATCCCAGTTTCTTGCGCCCTTTATGCCTTTTGCTATATCAGCAGCATGCGCAGCAATCTTAGAAGCTATTATTCCCTCTTTAACATCATTTACATCAGGCAGGCGTAAATGTTCAGCAGGTGTTACATAACAAAGGAAAGATGCACCATTTGCTGCAGCAACTGCCCCTCCTATTGCAGCAGTAATATGGTCATATCCTGGTGCAACATCAGTAACGAGAGGACCAAGTACGTAGAAAGGCGCTCCCTGGCATATTGTCTGCTGTATCTTCATATTTGCAGCTATCTGGTCTAAAGGCATATGCCCCGGACCTTCAACCATAACCTGTACATCCTTATCCCATGCACGCTTTGTAAGTTCACCAAGTGTTATAAGCTCTTCTATCTGGGAAATATCAGAAGCATCCTTTAAACAGCCAGGGCGGCAAGCATCCCCAAGGCTCATTGTTACATCATATTCACGGCAAATATCCAGTATCTCATCATAATATTCATAGAAAGGATTTTCTTCACCTGTCATTTCCATCCATGCAAATATAATTGAACCACCACGGGATACAATATTAGTAAGTCTCTTATTCCTCTTAAACCTGCCAGCAGTTTCTTTATTAATTCCACAATGGATTGTCATAAAATCTACACCATCTTCTGCATGCATCCTTACAACATCTATCCATTCTTTTGCAGTAATTTCTTTTAATGCTTTATGGTAATATACTACTGCATCATAAATTGGCACTGTCCCAATTACAGCCGGGCACTCTGATGTAAGCTTGCGCCTGAATTTCTGTGTATCACCAAAAGAACTTAAATCCATAATTGCCTCTGCACCAAGCTCTACAGCACTTTTAACTTTCTCCATTTCCATTTCAAGGTCTGTACAGTCTCTTGACGTTCCAAGGTTTACATTTATCTTAGTACGCAGTTTATCGCCAATACCACTTGGCTTAATACATGTATGACGCTTATTCGCAGGGATAATTGCCTTGCCACACGCTACAAGTTCCATAAGTTCATTTTTATCTATACCTTCGCTTTCTGCTACATAAACAAGTTCTTTTGTAACAATTCCTTTTCTTGCTGCCTCCATCTGTGTAGTATATTCCATACTGTCCACTCTCCTTTAAACATATTAATTAATAAAACTCTTTTAAGACCACTTTATAACTCTGGGAAAACTTATTTAATACAGGCATGTCTATTATTATTTATATTTAATAAATTGTATTTAATTACTAAAACAAACACCCCAGGTATAATAACAGAAATATACCCAGGGTGGTGGAATTGCCATTAAAATATGTAATAAACTATAACATAAGCCACAAATCTCCCTACGACGGTACTAACCGTATCAGGTCAATGGGTCGGATTAAATCCCTCTCAGCTAAAAAGCTCCCCAGATAAATTTTTCAATCCATACATAGCAGACAGTGGCAAACCTTTGATACAGACTGCATTACGCCAGGATGAAATACTGTTTCCACCCTTCCAGCCACCTGCCACTGGTCTTGGTTCCGCAATTCATCCTTGCTTAGAAGCAAGGGAAACCATTGCTATTATTTGTTAAAAAGTATAGATGTAATCTGCTGTTTTGTCAATAGAATTTTCAACAGCAGCTACGTCCGTTTCATATGGAACACTATATACCACTTCTTGAAGAACAGCGGCGTGCTATCCCTGACGCAGTGCCTGTGAAGCAGAATGTTCCACCAGAAGTTATGGAGTAACTCCGCAAAAACAACAACAATTATTCCATAATGTCCAGCATTCTTCATGATTTTGTTGACAGGACGAAGCCCCAGATCCAGGGTCCGGTAAAGATCCTTTCGTTTGACCTCCGACAATATGACTAACTGAGCCGCAGAGAGGAGGTGAACAGCCGAAGTACTCCGTTAGTTTTCTTCGGATTCCGATATCGGTGAGATCCTGCTTTCATTAATGAAAACAAAGTATGAGTAAAGGCAGAAAAATCAAAACCTGCACCATCTTAAGAGCACGGGATTTCCATTTACCAACGGAGCTTTCCGAAGCCCGGAATAACTATTCCCTTGGCAAACTGGAAAAGCGGATCCAAAAGTCAGATTTGCTGATACTGGACGAAATGGGGTATGTCATTTTTGACCGCTACCAGTCAGAACTTCTGTTTAAAATCATTGCTGACAGGAGCGGACACGGCAGTATTATAGTAACAACAAACCTACCGTTCTCTAAGTGAACAACTCTTTTTGAGAACACAGCCATGGCAGCCGCTATGACCGGCCATCTGACATTTCAGTCCTATGTGCTGGATATGAACTGAGAATCGTACCGGCCAGCCAAAACCAAAGAAGCCAGAAAGTAGAGGCAGCTCACTTTCTGGTCATCACTTGGTGGCTCAAAATCAAATCAGCGAATTGCTCACTTTCTAGTTGACGAACATATTTCAGCCATCCAATGGCGCCAGCGAAACATGGTTGCTTCACATGAATAATCCAAGGTATCGATATCATCCGATGTAACGATTCCATCCAATACACCAGATATGATTTCAACAGCGTATTGCTTGAATGAAACTAGAAAATCAGGTAATTTCCGGTGCAGTTTTCCGCATTCTGGACATTTCAAGCGACGAATCAAATAAATTTGTCGTTCGTGTCCCTCCAACAGCACTCCCCGTTCGCAGGAATCTCTGTAAATAAGAGGTTCTCCGCAGATTGGACAATATGATATTGCATTACTTTTAATTAAAAATATTTTTTCCTCATTGTAGGAAGTCGTATAATCTGTTATAATGACCATGGTTATAAAACCGTGGTTCCAAAGTACACGTTATGCAGGTAGAGTGCTTTGGGATTTTTCCTTTTCTATACTGTATTAATGACAGTATACCGGTCATTTCAGAGACAGGCAAGTAAATCATACCGGGCTATTTTCGTATATTCCCATTCTCGTCAAACTTACGTTTCAATCCGTTTTCTACAATCACATGCTCTATCAATGGTGCTGTACACTGCACTAAAACAACAACTCCGACTGCAAGCCATAGCTCATCCCCTTTTATACCTTGTTTAAATAAGATGATATTTACAACCGCTGAAATAATAGTATAAATAGCTCCCACGATTAAATATGTTTTTGCCATAGTCCTTTGGGCATAGTCCCATGTTTGCTGGTTTAATTTTGAATATTTAGTACGATGTCCTGACAAGTTGTTTATTTTTGTGGCTGGTTTCACTGTAAAAAATATTCCTATTATAAACAATATCACTGGTATCCCCATATTACTAATATATCCTAATATATTCATACTAAATTCTCCCTTCTGTTTATCCTTTATTTGAAATTGCATCAAGAACTTTCATTCTACTAGCATGGTCCTATGTCAAGAAAAAGTACAAGTTAAACGTGAACTTTTCACCTCAATATTCTCTTTTATTATGTTGCACTAATTTCCAAATGCCTTAATGTTATCCAATATTTCTTTTCATAATCATTAGGTGATATATAATCACAATGACTATGTATCCCCACTGTATTGTAAAACGCTTCTATGTATTCAAATATAAGCTTATATGCATACTTGTAACCCGTTATCTTAAATCTGTTTATCTATTCTCTTTTTAATAATGCATGTAATGATTCTATACATGCATTATCCCATGGACATGCTTTCCTGGAGCAGCTGGGTGTCATTCCCTCTGTGGCTTCTGCATACTCTTTTGATGTATACTGCATGCCACGGGTGGGAATGCTGCCCCCGTTACTTTTATAAAGTTTTCTCCAGGCAGATAATTTTAGATACACCCAAATTTTTAGCACATGCATTAATACTTAAATCTCTGTGCTCCTCCCAATATCTTACAGCATCCTTTTTAAATTCTTCTGTGTACTGTGTAGCCATGTCTTAATCCTCCAATCTTATTTCTAATATTATACCTATATCAAGGATTATTCCATATCTAACTTGTGCTATTTATATTCTAACATCAGATAATGCGGCCTTAGGTGAATGGACAGCTTCATTTGCACTGGGGCGGCCTTCTTTGAAGGCTTTTATCCAGGTGTACATAGTACCTTTGAGAATCCCTAATTCATTGGCAGCCTTATGCCCACCAATTTCCTGGGCAAGTTTTACGGCTTGTGCTTTGAATTCGTTGTCATAAGATTTTTGGTTGCGTGCCATACGTTGTTTTCTCCTATTCCCGTATTAATTATGATTATATCAAAATCCTTGAAGGCAGGGTGTCAACTTTTATGATACAACATCAAAAGTGTATTTATTCGCACATGCTTCCATTTTCGTACCATCAATAAAAACAGCTTCCTCTTAAACTTCACCAAGCTGATATAAAAAGCCAGACATTTCTGCAAGGATTCATTTTGCACAATGGGCAAAATGAATGCTCCGAAAACGTGCAAAAGTTGCATGGTGCAGCGCCTTTGCACCTTCAAGAAGATACATGAAGCTGATATCCCGTTTGCAGTTCAATTCCATAGAACGGGAGGAATAATCATTGTTCATGTAAGAGTAAAGTACAATCTTCAGGAGAGTTCTTGGAGATACAGAATTTATTCTTTCATAAGCAGAATACAGGCCAGTCAAATCCAAACCCTCTAAAAACTGACTTAGTAAACGCACAGAATCATCTTTCGGAATAATTGTTTCAATATTTAATGGAAGTTTTAATTGATATCCATCTGAATTTTGAGTATAATCTTTTTGTAAGCTGATGTGTTTGGTCATACATTAATTTTACACCAACTGTCAGATTTTTTCGAGGTCTGGCAGTTATTTTTTTGTATAGAAAAGGAGCTGCGTACTAATTTCTTAGTGTGACAGCCCCTTAAAAAAATATAAATGCCTGAATTTAAAAATCTGTAATATAGTGGAACATTTCCCTTACATCTCCATAAGCCCTGTAATCTGCCCTGTCATCACCTGGTGCCTCTTCTTTATTAAGAAGTATTACCTTATCACCATTATAATACTTTATAATATATTTACAAAGCGGAGACCTTATTGATGCTCCAAGGACTATTAATATATTTGCTCTTTCTACGGCACAGCTTGCTTGTGTAATCTTACCATTATCTATCATTTCCCCTAAAAGAGTAAAACCCGGCCTTAAAGGCACACTACATACATCACATAAAGGTACATTCCTGGCATTTCTTATATAATCTGAATTAAATACTTTCCCACAGGCAGGGCAACGGTTCTGTTCAACTGAACCATGTAGTTCTATAACTCTGTCACATCCCGCCCTCTGGTACAGGGAGTACACCATCCTTGTCACAACCATATCAAGTTTTCCATAACGCTGTAGTTTTGCAACATCTTCATGAACAGAAGTTGGTTTTAATTCACCTTTATTAAGTATTACTTCTTTATAATAGTTATAAAAAATATCTACACGTCTTGAAAAAAACAAAGAAGATACAATATCATCATTTGAATATCCATATTTCTGTTCTATATCATATGCAATATGTTCAGCTCTTACTCCGTTAAGCCCTGTGTCCAGCATTACTTCAATTCCACCTAGGACAACAATGTTACCACCATTTTTAATTATGTTCTTAATTGTTTCAAGATTCTGTTCCATAGACGGCACCCCCTCTCATTATCTAAAGTGTTACTGCTACCAGCCGCCACACCAATGTATCCTGTACTGTTACTTAAAATATTGTTACTTGCCAAGATATGCACAAATACAAGCCACTGTATTATCTATACCCATTAAATCACTTCTCACTACCAGGTCATAATTGTTAAGGTTCGTCCATTTCTCCCCAACATGGTAATTATAATAATTTGACCTGCGTTTATCATTTTTCACAATTATATCTGCAACTGATTTTTCATCATCATTGTACTGGTTAACTGCCCTGTCAATCCGGAAACTCATTGCTGCCTGGATAAATACATTACATACATTTTCATATTCTTTTAAAACATAATCCGCACATCTTCCTACTATTACACAAGGACCTTCTTCTGCAACCTTCCTTATAACATCAGACTGTGCCAGAAAAATCCTGTCATCAAGCGATAAACCATTAAACCCAAAATCCTGGTTGCCATAAACATTAATTCCCATTGCAAGTGAATATAACAAACTGTTAGTCGCTTTGTCTTCTGCCCTTGCAAAAGTTTCCTCTGCAAACCCACTCTCTTTGGCAGCTCTGGTTATAAGCTCATTATCATAAAACGGAATGTTATAATATTCTGCAATCTTTTGTCCAATTTCCCTTCCACCACTCCCATACTGTCTCCCTATAGTTATAACTTTATCCATAGTAACCCCCTCCTTTATATTTTTCAATTTTATTAAAAAAATTAAGAAAATAATAAATTTTTATTACTTTATATTATACCCTTTTAACATCATTTCCACAAGTGTAATTATCAAATTTTGCCAATGGAAAAAACAGTAACTTTACATATAAATATCCAAATAAATAATTCTATACTGATTTTTTTACATATGCTATTTTATGGAATATATTATGATTGACATTTAGAGTGCATAGTGCTATCATATCTTTAGAGTGCATTTTGCACTCTAAAGACCGGGCTAATATTTTATATATAGAGAGGAGGCAAAAATTAATGGCTGGTTTTATAAATATTCTGCTGTCTTTATCTGTTTCAGGCACTTTTTTAACTTTAATATTAATCTTACTTAAACCATTATATAAGAAAAAAGCCAGCCAGAAATGGCAGTATTATATATGGCTAGTTGTTATTATACGTTTACTGTTTCCATTTACAATAAACTTTAATATAACAGGAAATACAAAACAGGCAGAAAACTATTTTCCAGAAACATTATTAACAGAAAAACCTGAAGAAACAGAACAGCTAAAAAACATACAAGAGATAAATACATCTGGCAAAGAAAATACAACTGTAAATAAAAATAAACAAGTTAATGTTTTATGGATATTAGAAAAGTTACAGGCATCTTCCAGACAAAATTTATTTTACATATGGCTTATAATTGCAATAGCAATTTTTATAAGAAAAGTTACAGTTTACCAAAATTTCAACAAATATTTAAAGGCTGGGGCTTCTGAAATAAATTCTCTAGCTATATGGGAAATAACAGGAATTTTAGTTGAGAAATACCATATCAGGACAAATGTTAATATTTATATTAATAATATGGTTTCTTCACCCCTTTTAACTGGTTTTTTCAAACCTTGTATAATACTTCCATCTGAAAAACTGGAAGAAACAGATTTACATAATATAATAAGCCATGAACTTATACATTTTAAACGCAAAGATATGTTCTATAAATGGCTTGTTCAATTTACGGCCTGCATACACTGGTTTAACCCGTTTATTTATTTAATTATACATGAAACAAGCAGGCTTTGCGAATTATCATGTGATGAAGCAATTATTAAAAACCTGGACAGTAAAGAAAGAAAAGAATATGGCAATACACTTCTTAATATGGCAGACAGTAGAAAAAAATTAAAAACCCCTGGCATGTCTGTTACTTTAAATGAAGGGTGGCAATTATTAAAAGAAAGGCTGGATAAAATTATGGAATTTAAGAAAAAAACATTATCATGCACTGTAATTTCTGCCGTTCTGGCATTTTTATTATGTGTTACAGCAGCGGCGGCTGGTACTCCTGTTATAGATAAAACAGATGGCCACATACAATTAACAAGGGATAATACAAATAATAATATAGAAAACACTAATACCCGTAATGCTTCAAAGGGCAGAAAAGAGAAACAATATAATGCTATTAAAAAGTTTATATCAGAAGGCAAGGTAGTATTTGAAGATGGGGATTACCATATATTATACGGTGGCGTAGATGAAAAAGATATGTCAAGCGGCGGCGTTTCTGATGGCTGTATAGGCATTGTATTAGACGAACCGGACGGATATGTAGGAATCGGACCTGTAAGCCTGAAAAAATTAGATGCTATTGTAGATGAAGCAGCTGGAACTTGTAAATACTATCTCAAAAATAAAAGAATAACACAAAAAAAAGCAGACCTCATAATTGGTCTTGCAAGACTTTTAAAAGATAAAAATGGAAAAATAGATGCTATTAAAGACCTTTCAGTTTCAAAAGAATATAAAAAATGGAAAATCACCAGTGAAAATGGGAATTTTTATTATAATAAAAAACGTGTGCGTATTCTTGCAGATTTCAGGGCAGATAAATCCTTTGTACAATTCAGTTATGACGAAAAAGGGGTTATTGATTTAAAAATTACACGTAACAAAAAAGGAAAAATTTCCAAAATTGAATATCTTTCTAAAAAAGAAGCTGAAGAACTTTTAGATGACTGGGGATAACATCTAGCAGGTGCCAGAGCCAGTAATTATTCTGGCTCTGGCACCTGCACTTACACAAAATACCTGTAAATTACACTAATATTCTTTTACAATTTCATCTGCCATTACATCATATTTCTGCATAAAAAACTGTAAATCACTGTCATTCCTTATAACCATTACTTCATGGAATTTGCCTGTCTGTATATCCTTAAAACCTGCAACCTTTTCACCAGTGCATATGCTTGCATGAATTACAGGCTTTTTGCTGTTCCTGTCATATGGTTCTTTCTGGAATTTTTTATTAAATCCAAACATTAATTCCCACCTCCTGTTTTAAATATAATTTTAACTTTTGTTCCTTTGCCTTCCTCCGACTCTATTTCCATTCTGTGCGAAAGCTTTTTAATAATTTTGCTGCACATATAAAGCCCTATGCCAGTAGAAAACTTGCCATTATAACTGTCATGCCCGTTATAACCTGTATAACCTTTTTCACAAATCCTTGGAAGGTCCGCACTGTTTATTCCTGCTCCTGTATCTTCAATAATTAGTGTTACACAACTAACACCCTTTTCACAATTAATTGATACACTTCCTTTATTTGTATACTTTATTGCATTAGACAATATCTGCCCAATTACAAAACCAAGCCACTTTTCATCTGATATTACAGAAATATCAAAGTCTTTAAAATCTAGTTTTATCCTTTTCTGGATAAACATTCTTGCATATTTATGTACAGCCTCTTTCACCACATTGTGCAAATTAACCCTTTTAATTACAAAATCTGTACTTTGTGAACCCAGCCTCATATATTGTAAAGCCATCTCTGCATATTGTTCTATCTTGAAAAGCTGTGCCTGCTCATACGATACATCAAATTCTGCAGGTTTTTCCTGTAAAAGAAGCTTCATTGCTGCTATAGGTGTTTTAATTTGATGCACCCACATTGTATAATACTCTTCCATTTCCTTAAACGTATTAGCATTTTTATCTAACAACGTATTAAAGTAACACACAAGTTTTTTAATAAGCACCTGGTACTCTTCCTCAATACACCCATTTGGTAAAGGAAGGTTTCCAACTGAAACCTCAATGTTTTTCTCAAATTTTTTTAATTCTTTATAACTTCTATAAAATGAATAAAACCCATATATTCCTGCCACCAAAGCTATAAAAACCAATATACATATACCATAAATAATTTCCTCATATGATACGTTATTAAGCATCATTATACTTGATAAAAGTGCAGTTTCAATTACAAAAAATGCTATAAAAAACCTAATCCTATAAATATACGACAAAAATACATGCATAACCAGCCTCTTTCCTGCATAAAATCTATGCGGTTTTATATCCAATCCCCTTCTTCGTAATAATAAAGTCATACAACCCTATATTTTCAAGTGTTTTTCTAAGCCGGTTCACATTAACAGAAAGTGTATTTTCATCAATATAACTGTCACTTTCCCAGAGTTTCTCCATTAAATAGCTACGGCTTACTATTTTACTGTTATTTTCCATTAGCACCTGTAAAATTTTAAATTCATTTTTAGTAAGGCTGGCTTTATTGCCATTATAAACAATTGATGCTTCTAAAAGGTCAAGTATTGCACCATTATGCTCCAGAATATTAGTCTTTCCCTGGAAATCATAACTTCTTCTTAACATTGCCTGTACTTTTGCAGCCAGCACATCAAGGTCAAATGGTTTAGCAATAAAATCGTCTGCACCCATATTCACCGCCATAACTATATTCATATTATCTGAAGCAGAAGATATAAATACTACAGGAACTTTTGAAACCTTACGGATTTCCCCGCACCAGTAATATCCATTATGCACAGGCAGTTTTATATCCATAAATACAAGATGTGGCTCAAATTCCGCAAACTCACGTAAAATATTTTTAAAATTACTGGCACATTTTACTTGGTAATCCCATCCTTCAAGATGTTTTTTAACTGTTAATGCTATAATCTCATCATCTTCAACTACATATATTTTATACAAATTAAACACCACCTTTTACTGAGTAGTTAAATTATATCCTTATTTCAAAACATACAAGCATCTGCCCGTCTATTATTTTATTATCAAGTATAATCATCCCATTATAACTGTCCGCAATTTTTTTAAGCTTGTATAACCCTAGTCCATGCTGTCTCTTTTCATATTGTTTCGTAGAATATCCTTTAGTGAAAAACAGGTTTCTAAGCTGTGGTGTAAGTTCGGGACCAGGATTTGATATATAAAAATAAACCTGGTTTTCTATTGAATCTATCTGTACACAAATATCCTGTTCTTCTGAAGATGCCTCAATGGCATTATCAACAAGTATCCCCATTATTTCTATAAGTTTATATTCTGGTACTATCGTCTGTAATGAATAATTTCTTATCTCTATCTTAATATTCCTTTTACGCAGCATACATTCTTCTGACTTACTAACCAGAAACCCCGCAACAAGCTTCATGTTAAGTTTAAGCACCTCAAGATTTGCAGGTATAAGCCCCGCACCACCCCCATATGTCATAACTGCCTGTTTCAAAGAATTATAGTCTGTATGTGTAAGCGGAAGCATCTGTATTGCCTGCAAGTGGTTATTAAAATCATGCTGCTGCAGCCTTATATAACCAACCATCTCTTCTACTATAGGAAGGTACTTTTCATAATTTTCCAGCTCCTTTGCCTGTCTGTCATTCTTTTTCTGGTAATAAATAGTTTCTACATTTATACTTATCATATATGAAGCAAGTATAAACAGAATAGTATAATCTGCCTGTCTGTCAAAGTTTGTCCTGGCTAAAAGCATATATGCAAAAAATGCTATAAAAATATCTATAACCAAAGATTTAATATATAAATTTGCTGACATTACATAATTAAATACAATATCCAGCCTTATATATTTGTATAATAAAAAAGCCAGAAAAACCAGCACCAGGTTACTTATTGCAGCAAATACAACATAATCCACAGCAATGCCAGACAGTGTAATAAATATTTGTAAAACTCCCTCAAATGCCATTACCAGTGCAAACATAAACGCAGATAATAATATTGCATCTGCCATACATATACGGAACACATAAACATACAAAATAACAGTATATAATACATTTATTATTGTAATGCAAAATTCATTAGGCGCTTTATCAGAAAACAGAGTAAACAAAAATATAAGTGGTATTGATGCAAAACATCTGTATATTATATTGCTTCTATAATTTACAGATAAAAATGCACATCCAATTATATATGCATAAACAAATTCTAAAAGATTTTCAATATAATAAAAAGCAAATTTCATAAATTCAAAAACCCTTCTAATTCCTCTTTATGTTTCCTTCCAACAGGTATACTGCTTTTGCCAATATGTATAAACTGCGTTGATTTGTCATATGAGATAATTTTCCTTCCATTAATAATATATTTTCTATGGCATCTTATAAAGTAGTCTGGAAGCATCTGCTGGATTTTAGTAACAGAATAATTAGCTATTGTTATTATATATACTTCTGTATGCACAATTATATTTTTACCATTTGACTCAAGATATAAAATACTATCTGGAGCAACCCTCTGGTAGACACCATTTGAATCTTTTAAAAGCAGTTCTTCTGATAATTCTGTTTCCGTTTCTATTGCATATTCTACAGCATCTATAAGCTTTTCTGGTGAAAATGGTTTAACAATGTATGAAGCACAATGTATTTCCTGTAATGCATTTAAAACCTTATCTGCCATTCCTGTAATAAAGATTACTGGAATATGTTTATAACCGGGTATCTGGCGTATTTTCCTTCCAAAATCTATTCCGTCAGGCTCTTTTTCATTTTTTGACAACTCTATATCAAGCAGAAACAAGCCAATCTTATACGAATTTAAAAGCGCTTCCGCTTCACAGGAACTTCTGGCAGTATATATATTCCATCCAGGATACCTGCCAGATAATAATTTCTTAATTGTATCTGACTGTATTAAATCATCTTCTACTATTAAAACGGAAAACATTTTTATTCCCTCCCCTTTTTATTCCTTTTATGTTTATATTAACATATAAACTGTAGTAAAACAATTTTTTTGTCGTTCATTCCCTTATAACTGTTATTCGTCCTAAAATGGCGAAAAAGGGTAGCATTTCGCCGAAAATAATTGTATAATGTACATGTAATAGGTAACAAACCTTAAGTCTAGACAATTAATGGGGGTTCTGTTTGTTTGTGTTAAGCAAGAAAGGAGTATGCAAAGGGAAAATTATAGAAAAAAGAAAAATTAATAGGGGAATTAATGGGGAATGTAGAAAGTACAATTCATAAATTGACCGGATTAAAATAAGCTGTAACTTATAATGTTACAGCTTATTTGTTCATATATCCAGACATCAGGCATACACCTGATGCCCCTGCCTCTATGCATTCCCTGGCATTATCTATATTTATCCCTCCTATTGCATATACCGGGATATCAACTGCTGTGCATATTTCTTTAAGAAAACCTGTACCACGTGGTTCAAGCCCATGCTTACATGCAGTCTTATATATATGTCCAGCCATAATATAAGATGCCCCTGATTTTTGTGCATTTAATGCTTCAGTAACAGAATGTACAGATACACCTTTAATTTTAACCTGTTTCTTTTCAGTACCAGGCATATCCATAAATTTAGTATATGGAAGATGAATTCCATCTGCACCAAGGCTTAATGCGACATCCTTAAAATAATGCAATATGCATTTAGTACCACTTCCCTGGCAAATTTCCATTACGTTTTCTGCCACCACCTGATACTCTTCTTCTTTTAAATCTTTTTCCCTTAGAACCAGCATATCCGGTTTAAAGCGGCTCTCTAATATACTCTTGATTTGCAAATAGAAATCCCCTTTAACGAGATGTCTGTTTGTAACACATACTAATTTATAATCGTGGTTAAATTCCATATATTATCTCCTGGACTGGAATATTAGTTACTATTCACAGCTACGCTGTTCATAGTAACAAGCAGCGCGGGAAACGCTGAAAATGCACACATTTTGCAAAAAAAGATTTTGTTCCAAAATCATGC
>JAAWKM010000069.1 GCA_022797375.1 Lachnospiraceae bacterium | reverse complement strand
CGCAGGCTTATGCGGTATTAGCAGCCATTTCTGGCTGTTGTCCCCCGGTACAGGGCAGGTTCCCCACGCGTTACTCACCCGTCCGCCACTAGGTTTATAATCCTCCCCCACAGGGGAGAACTATAAACCCCGTTCGACTTGCATGTGTTAGGCATGCCGCCAGCGTTTATCCTGAGCCAGGATCAAACTCTCATCTTAAAGTTTGTTCTGCTCATTTTAAAATACAAAAACTAGCATTTCCATTCAATTTACTGATGCATTTATTTCCCATAAACTGCATCCTGTGCATCTTTATGCATGTGTTAATAAAGACGCTTTAAAATCCTTACCTGTATAGATACAGGATTATTTTAGAATTTTCAGGGTTGTTTTACTGTTCAGTTATCAATGTTCTATTACAGGCTTGTCTTCCTGCTTATGCTGTTCTTTCTTGCGTCAGCATTTGTTATTGTACTACTTTTGTAACACCTTGTCAATACTTTTTTTTACTTTTTTTAACATTTTTTAATGTATTTTTAAGTAACCTGGTATTAAACAATGTTACAACGGAGAAAGAGGGATTTGAACCCTCGCGCCGCGCAAACGACCTACACCCTTAGCAGGGGCGCCTCTTCAGCCTCTTGAGTATTTCTCCATTATTTGGCATCATTACCGCCGAACAAAAACTATTCTAACAATATTTCTATCACTTGTCAACCTCTTTTTATAAATTTTTTAATTTTTTTCTAAAGACATGTATAGAAGCTCTAAATATACTTTATCTTCTATATTATCTTCTATGGCAATTAATTTATACATTATCATATAAATTATTCTTTTTATTATCTATAACTACTATTACAGGAAAATTTTCAACCTCAAGCCTTCTTATAGCTTCTGTGCCAAGGTCATTATATGCTATTACTTCTGACTTTTTTATGCATTTAGATAATAAAGCCCCTGCTCCTCCTATCGCAGCAAAATATACAGCATTATTTTCATTCATTGAATTAATAACTTCTTCTGAACGCCTTCCCTTACCTATCATACCTTTTAACCCCTTTTCCAATAAAAGTGGTGTATATTTATCCATCCTGCTGCTTGTTGTAGGACCTGCTGACCCTATTACCTGTCCCTTCCTGGCAGGCGATGGTCCAAGGTAATAAATTATATTATCCTTTAACTCAAATGGTATTTCCTTGCCTTCTAATAATGCTTCATACATTCTTTTATGTGCTGCATCCCTTGCAGTATATATAGTACCACTTATATACACAAAGTCCCCTGATGAAAGCCCTTCTACCACATCTCCAGATATAGGGGCTGTTATATATTTTTCCATTATAAAACCTCCAAAATAATTATATAACCCTTGTCTTATGCCTGTTTACATGACAGCACATATTTATTGCTACTGGAAGCCCTGCTATATGTGACGGGTAAACTTCAATATTAATGCCTAATGCTGTTGTACTTCCTCCAAGACCCCCTGGACCAGTTCCCAGTCTGTTGATTTCATCCAATAACTCATCTTCAAGCTTACTTATATGCTCCAGGCTGTTATGTGAATTAATATCCCTTATAAGTGCCTTTTTAGCGAGGATTGTACATTTTTCAAATGTACCTCCTATTCCGACACCTATTACAAGAGGAGGGCACGCATTAGGTCCTGCAAGTTTCACTGTTTCAATAACTGCTTCTTTTACGCCTTCTATACCATCAGAAGGTTTTAACATATAAACCCGGCTCATATTTTCACTCCCAAAACCTTTTGGTGCAACAACAATTTCAAGTTTGTCACCAGGCACAATTTCATAGTGTATTATTCCAGGAGTATTATCATTAGTATTTTTCCGTATTAAAGGGTCATTTACGACAGATTTTCTTAAATATCCTTCTGCATATCCCTGCCGTATCCCTTCATTAACAGCATCTTCTATACAGCATCCTTCTATATGCACATCCTGCCCTATTTTTAAAAATACAACTGCCATTCCTGTATCCTGGCATATTGGTATATTCTCATTTTCAGCAATATACATATTTTCTTTTAACTGCTCTAATATCTTCCTGCCAGTCCCACTGGTTTCAGATAAAGCAGCGGAAATAATACTGTCTTTAACATCAGGGGAAAGCATATAATTAGCTTCTATGCACATTTCTTTAATATTTTTAATAATCATATCTGTTGGAATATTTCTCATACTTATACCCTGTCTTTCTTTATTCTGTATACATCTTTAATACTTTCATTCTTTTTCACCAGATATTTCTTCCACTTCTTCTGGTATTGTATCACGCACTCTTGTTATACTTGCAACTACAATATCTTTTTTTTCAGAGTCCATATCAATAAGTTTAACACCAGATGTTATACGCCCTAATATTGAAACTTCCCTGACCATAAGCTGTATTATTATTCCTTCAGTGTTAATAATCATTACTTCGTTATCTTCATTTATCGCCTTTGCCGCTACAACATTGCCAGTTTTACTGGTAATTTTATAACATTTAATACCCTTGCCTCCACGTCTCTGTAAAGGAAATTCTCTTGTTTCTGTACGCTTGCCCATTCCAAATTCAGATACAAACAGCATATACTCACCCTGGGAACTTAACTGCATTGCAACAATTTCATCATCATATGATAAATTCATCCCTATTACACCCATAGATGCCCTGCCTGTAGAACGTACATCTTTCTCATTAAACCTTATGCATTGCCCATGCTTTGTTACCATAATTACGTCATGTGAATCATCAGTTACTTTAACTTCTATAAGCTCATCATCATCACGCAGTTTTATTGCCTGCAGCCCGGATTTTCTTATATTCCTGTATTCACTTACTAATGTTTTCTTAACCAGCCCTTTTTTAGTTGCCATAAATAAATATGTTTCATCATCCAGCTCACTCATTGTTATCATTGCAGTAATTTTTTCTCCTGGCATAAGCTGTATAAGGTTAATTATGGCCGTGCCACGTGCTGACCTTCCACTTTCTGGTATCTCATATGCTTTTATCTTGTAAGAACGTCCTGTATTAGTAAAAAACATGATATCATGATGTGTAGTTGTCATAACCATACGCTCAATATAATCATCATCAATTGTCTGCATCCCCTTTATACCTTTACCTCCACGGTGCTGGCTTTTAAAATTATCAACAGACATACGTTTTATATAACCTAACTTAGTCATTGTAATTATTGTATTTTGTCTGGTTACAAGATCTTCAATAGATATATCATATTCATCATACCCAATGGATGTCCTTCTGTCATCACCATATTTATTGCGTATCTCAGTGATTTCCTCTTTAATAACATCAAGAAGCACATTGCGGTCTGAAAGTATTCTTTTATATTCTGCTATTTTTTTCTGGAGTTCTGCATATTCACTTTCTATTTTTTCCCTTTCCAGTCCTGTAAGCGCACGAAGCCTCATATCAACTATTGCCTGTGCCTGCGCATCACTAAGAGAAAATCTTTTAGCAAGCTTTTCCTTAGCTTCTGTTGCACTTTTTGATGAACGTATAACTGATATAACTTCATCAATATTATCAAGTGCAATTAATAAGCCCTCTAAAATATGTGCCCTTTCTTCTGCTTTGTTAAGTTCATACTTTGTACGGCGTGTTACTACTTCTTCCTGGTGCTTAAGGTAATATTCCAGCATCTGCAGTATATTCATAACAACAGGCTCATTATTAACAAGAGCAAGCATAATTACCCCAAATGTGTCTTGTAACTGTGTATGTTTATAAAGCTGGTTAAGAATAATATTAGGGTTTACATCTCTCCTTAATTCAATACATACCCTCATTCCTTCCCTGTTTGTTTCATCACGTAAATCTGTTATTCCATCAACCTTCTTGTCACGGTGCAGTTCGGAAATCTTTTCAATAAGTTTTGCCTTATTCACCATATATGGAAGTTCAGTAACCACTATTCTGTTTTTACCATTATCCATTGGTTCAATATTTGTTACTGCACGCACCCGTATTTTACCACGCCCTGTCCGGTATGCCTGCTCTATTCCCCTTGTACCAAGAATTTCTGCACCAGTAGGAAAGTCAGGTCCCTTTACAATGTTAAGTATCTCCTCCATAGCTGTTTCTTTATCCGTCTGTACATTTTCAATAATTTTTAGCACGCCATCTATAACTTCCTTTAAATTATGTGGAGGTATATTAGTAGCCATTCCTACTGCAATTCCTGATGTACCATTTACAAGAAGGTTTGGAAACCTTGAAGGCAGGACTACTGGCTCTTTTTCTGTTTCATCAAAGTTAGGTATAAAGCTAACAGTATCTTTATTGATGTCAGCAAGCATTTCCATTGAAATCTTACTAAGCCTTGCTTCTGTATAACGCATTGCCGCCGCGCCATCACCATCCATAGAGCCAAAATTGCCATGGCCATCTACTAATGGGTAACGTGTTGACCAGTCTTGTGCGAGATTTACCAGTGCACCATAAATAGAACTGTCACCATGAGGATGGTACTTACCCATTGTATCACCAACAATACGTGCACATTTACGGTGTGGCTTATCTGGCCCGTTATTAAGTTCAACCATTGCATACATAATACGCCGCTGCACGGGCTTAAGACCATCCCTTACATCAGGAAGCGCCCTTGAAGCAATAACAGACATAGCATAATCTATGTATGACTCCTCCATAGTATCTTTTAAATCAACATCACTTATTTTGTCAAATATCTTTTCATCCATATTAATTCCTCCATGCCGCTAAAAACGGCATAAATAGAGATAAAAAACGCTGCCTTTTGCGTTTTCCAAATACAAACTTTGTTTGTATTGTTGAAACTGTAATGATTACCAGACAACGTTTTTTGCTGCCTATAATTATTTTTCAACCTAACTCTATTCCACATATTCTATATATCCAGGTTTTTAACAAATTTTGCGTTAGCCTCAATAAATTCACGTCTTGGCTCAACTTTATCACCCATAAGTGTATTAAAGACTACATTTATCTCTGTTTCTTCTTCCCTATTTACATTTACACGCAAAAGTATCCTTTTTTCTGGATCCATTGTAGTTTCCCACAACTGGTCAGCATCCATCTCGCCCAGTCCTTTATAACGCTGGATTTTATTATTTTCACGTCCAATCTCTGCAAGTATCTGCTTTAACTCTATATCATCATAAGCATAACGGACTGTCTTATTCTTCTCAATCTTATACAGTGGTGGCTTTGCAAGGTAAACATGCCCTTCGCGTATAAGGTCAGGCATAAACCTGTAAAGGAATGTAAGCATAAGAGTTGCAATATGTGCACCATCAACATCCGCATCTGTCATAATAACAATTTTATTGTAACGCAGTTTATCTATATTAAAATCTTCACCAATGCCTGTACCAAAAGCCGTAATCATAGCCTTTATCTCGTTATTTACAAGAATTTTGTCAAGCCTTGATTTCTCTACATTAAGTATCTTGCCACGTAGTGGCAGTATTGCCTGTGTTGCCCTGTTTCTTGCAGTTTTAGCACTTCCGCCTGCTGAATCACCCTCGACTATATATATCTCACAATTCTCAGGATTTTTATCACTGCAGTCTGCAAGCTTTCCTGGAAGTGCAGTACTGTCAAGCGCAGTTTTACGGCGTGTCAAATCCCTTGCTTTACGTGCAGCATCCCTTGCACGCTGGGCAAGAATCGCTTTGTCACATATAATCTTAGCTATAGCAGGGTTCTGCTCAAGAAAATATGTCAGCTGTTCTGTCACTAAGGAATCCACTGCCCCTCTTGCCTCACTGTTGCCCAGTTTCTGTTTTGTCTGGCCTTCAAACTGTGGTTCACTTATCTTTATGCTTATAATCGCTGCCAGTCCTTCTCTTATATCCTCACCTGAAAGATTTGGTTCATTTTCTTTGATAAGTTTGTTTTTCCTTGCATAATCATTAAAAGTCTTAGTAAGTGCATTTTTAAAACCAGCAAGATGTGTACCTCCTTCTGGCGTTATTATATTATTTACAAAACTATATGTGCTGTCCTGGTAAGAATCATTATGCTGCATTGCAACTTCAACATAAATATCTTTTTTCTGGCCTTCGCAATAAATAATTTCTTCATACAGAGGGTTCTGGCTTTTATTAAGGTATTCAACATATTCCTTTATTCCGCCTTCATAGTGGAATGTACGTATTTTAGGTTCTTGCTGTCTTTTATCAACTAGAGTTATTTTAAGCCCTTTTGTAAGAAACGCTATTTCCCTTAAACGTTCCCTTAATACTTCAAAATCAAATACAGTTTCCTCAAAAATTTCCTTGTCAGGCAGAAATAAAACTTCTGTTCCTGTTTTATTAGTTTCACCTGTTTCTGTAAGCGGAAACATAACTTTTCCACGCTCGTATCTCTGGTGGTACTTTTTCCCATCCATATGGACTGTTACTTCGAGCCATTCAGAAAGGGCATTTACAACAGAAGCCCCTACACCATGAAGCCCTCCTGACACTTTATAACCACCGCCGCCAAATTTACCACCTGCATGGAGTATTGTAAAAACAACTTCTACTGCTGATTTTCCAGCCTTATGGTTTATACCAACAGGAATACCACGCCCATTATCAACTACACGTATAGAATTCCCTTCATTTATAGTAACTTCTATTTCTGTACAATAGCCTGCTAAAGCCTCATCTACAGAATTATCTACAATTTCGTATACAAGATGATGAAGTCCACGGGCTGATGTGCTGCCAATATACATACCTGGCCTTTTACGTACTGCTTCAAGTCCTTTAAGGATTTGTATCTGGTCAGCTTCATATTTGCCATTTACTTCTGTTCCCATAATTACCTCACATTTCCCGTGCGCCTGTGCGTAATACAAGCCTGGGCGCACGTACACAGGCCTGTGTTATTTTTCAAGAATAACAGTACCATCTATTATACGGAAAACTTTATCAAGAGAAAGCCTGCTATCAATAAATTCCTCCAGACCCGTACATGTTATTATTGTCTGTATATTATTAATACTGTCTAGTAAATAGTTTTGCCTGTTTCTATCCAGTTCAGACAAAACATCATCTAGTAAAAGAACTGGTGTATCATTCGTTAATTCTTTTACTAGTTCTATTTCTGCAAGTTTCAGGGATAAAGCACAAGTTCTTTGCTGGCCTTGTGAGCCATATTTCCTTATATCTACACCATTATTTATAAAACACAAATCATCTTTATGTGGCCCTGCACTTGTTGACAAAAAATGTAAATCCTTCTCCCTCGCTTTTCTTAAAACAGAAATAAAAGTTCCTGCTTCTACATCTGGTTCATATAAAAGTTCTATATGTTCTCTGCCACCAGTAAGTTTTTCATTTATTTTTTTAGTTATTATAGATAATTTTTCAATAAACTTTTCACGTGCAATAATAACTTTTGAACCAAATTCAGCTAATTTCTCATCCCAGATATCAAGTGTACTACACAAGGATGGTTTAAAACTAATTTGCTTTAAAAGCTTATTTCTTTGCATAAGCGCTTTATTATATTCTCCCAGCTCATACAGATAAACTTTATCAAGCTGTGACAATTCAAGGTTTATAAAACGTCTTCTTTCAGATGGCCCGTTTTTTACGATTTTTAAATCTTCAGGTGAAAAAAATATTATATTCACAAGCCCTAGAAGTTCACTTGAACGTTTTATAGGAATACCATCTATTGCAATTCCCTTTGCCTTGTTCTGCCGCAGGTGTATATCTATTTTATGCTGTATCTGTTTTTTCTCAATAAACATACGTATATGTGCTTCATCATATCCCAGTTTAATAAGTTCCTTATCCTTACACCCTTTGTGTGATTTTGTAGTACCACATACAAATACCGCTTCAAGAATATTTGTTTTACCCTGGGCATTATCGCCATAAAGTATATTTGTATGGCTGTGAAATTCAAGTTTTGCACTATTATAATTTCTGAAACTGCCAACTTCAACAGAGTTAATTTCCATAAATTTTAATCCTTATGCCCTGCCAACTGTTACTTTATTACCATTATACTCAAAAATATCACCAGCATAAAGTTTTCTGCCTCTTCTTGTATCAGTTTCACCATTTACTTTTACTTCTCCATCTTGTACAACAATTTTAGCTTCAAGACCTGATGAAACAAGGCCGGCCAGTTTTAATGCCTGCCCAAGTTTAATGAAATCATCTTTTATTGTTATATTTTCCATAAATGCTGCCTCCATATTCCAGACATATATACCTGCTTCTTTATGTTTTAATAACATACAACAGGCAGGATATTTATTCAATAAATCCACCACTTAAGAAGTGGGAAAAAACAATTGCCTAATGAGGTTAAATATTAAAATTTACAGGAAGAATAAGATATATATATGTTTCTTCTTTATCCCTTATAAAACATGGAGCTTTAGGGTTTATCATATACATAGTTATTTCTTCTTCATCAATAACCCTTAATGCATCCATAAGAAATCTTGGGTTAAAACCAATAAGTATATCTTTGCCTTCTTTTGCTGCATCAATTTCTTCATCCATAGAACCTATAGATGAATTTATTGCAAATCCCATACTATTATCTTTTACATCAATTATTACAGGTTTTTTTTCAGATTCTTTTATAAGCAGAGTAGTCCTGTCAATACAATCAAGCATTTCCCTTTTATTAACTGTAACTTTAGTTTCATAATCACTTGACAACATTTTATCAATTTTATAATATTCCCCTTCTATAAGCCTTGATAAAACAATTGTATTTTCAAATTCAAAAAGTACATGCTTATCTGTAAAGAATATATTTACATTATCATCTCTGCCACCTGAAAGTATTTTTACAATTTCATTAAGGGTTTTGCCTGGAATGATAACACTTATATCTCCATATGTTTCATTAAGTATAACTTTTCTTATGGAAATCCGGTGTCCGTCTAGCGAAACAACTTTTAATTCATTGCCATGTATTTCAAACAACTCTCCAGTCATAACTTTTGTATTTTCATTATCAGATATTGAAAATACAGTTTGTCTTATTATCTCCTTTAATGTAAACTGTGATATTATTATCTTACTTTCTTTATATATCTGTGGAAGGAAAGGAAATTCTTCAGCAGATTTTGCTGAAATATTAAATTTGGCTTTGCCACAGCTTATATTAAGGGTATAATTACTGTCTGCTTTAATGTTTACTTCGTCAGAAGGAAGTTTGCGTACAATTTCAGACAAAACTTTAGCACCAGCAGCAACTGAACCTTCTTCAATTATTCTGCCTTCTATAATAGTTTCAATGCCAATCTCGAGGTCATTGGCTATAAGTTTGATTCTGTTTTCCTTCACTTCAATAACAATGCAGTCAAGTATTTCCATTGTAGATTTATTAGGTACTGCCTTTAATACTATATTTATACCTTCTAAAAGCTGTTGTCTGCCACAGATTATGTTCATTGTGTATAACTCCTTTCAGTTTTCTATAAAAAAAATAAAATAAAATATATATAAAATTACAGCAGCAGCCGTAGTAGGGGCTGTTGAAAAGTTGAAAAGTATGTCCGGCCTTAGAAAACAGTTAAAAATCCGGATTTAATAACAGTTTTGGTAACTTTCTGATAGCTGTTGAAAAGCATGTATTTGTACACATTGTAAATATTTTCCAAAAATTCCGGAATTTCATATTTCCTCAGAAAATGTTTATTTGTTAATTCCAAATCCACATTATTGTGGATTAATTTTTTTATTAAGAACATCAAGTGTTTTTTTAAGTTCTTCATTATCCTGGCTGTTTTTAAGTTTTTTTTCTATTAACTCAATACTATGTAATATAGTAGAGTGGTGTCTGTTGCCTAGTTTGCTTCCTATATCAGCAAGTGAATTTCCTGTGAGTTCCCGACAGAGATACATACATATATGGCGCGGGAATACAATATTGGAATTACGTTTGGAGGACAACAGGTCTTTGACAGTAATTCCAAAGTGGTCAGCAACAGTTTCGGAAATATATTCTACAGTTATCTCTCTGCGCATGTTAGGGTTTATCATATCTGCAAGTGCTTCTTTGGCAAGTTCCATTGTAATTTCTTTATCACAAAGATTGGAAAATGATATTACTTTATTAATTGCACCTTGCAGTTCCCTTATATTGGAAACAATATTGCTCGCGATATAGTCTAATATATTATCATCAAGTATTATATTTTCTTCTGAAACTTTTTTGCGCAAAATTGCCATACGTGTTTCATATGTTGGTGGTTTTACATCTACAGTAAGTCCCATCTCAAAACGTGAACGAAGCCTTTCTTCAAGCATTGTCATGGTTGAAGGGTGCTTATCACTTGATATTATTATTTGTTTCTGTGATTCATAGAGATGGTTAAATGTATGGAAAAATTCAAGCTGTGTTGATTCTTTTCCTATAATAAATTGTATATCATCTATTAAAAGGACATCAACATTCCTGTATTTATTACGGAATTCCTGGCGGGCTGTTGAATGTTCATTTTTACTGTCACGTACTGCATCCACTATTTCATTAGTAAAAGTTTCACTTGTAACATATATAACTTTTTTGCTTTTATCATTTTCAAGAATATAATTGGCTATCGCATGCATAAGGTGTGTTTTGCCAAGTCCTGGTCCTCCATATATAAATAACGGGTTATAAGTATCTCCTGGTTCTTCTGCTACTTTAAGTGATGCAGCATGTGCATAATCGTTATTATCACCTACGATAAATGTATCAAAGGTATAATTAGGATTTATAGAAGGGTTTAAACGTGCTTTTTTTAAATCCTTTTCCTGTAGCTGGTCTTTATTTTTTAAATCCAAGGCAGTTAGCGAAAGATAAGAAAGTTCATAATGTATACCAGTTATTTCTTCTATTGCAACTGACAGGAACCTGTTATATTTTTTTTCAATAAAGGATTTGCTGTTGCCAATATTGATATCATCTATTAAAATAGTGATTCTGTTATCCTCTACTGAATATATACTTAAAATTTTAATGAAAGTACGGTATGAAACATCTGTAATATCAAAACTGACTTTCATATGCTCCAGTATTTCATCCCACCTTTGATACAGTTCATTTTCCAAAGTTTTATACCTCGTTTCCCAGTCTTAATATCTTTAAAGTAAATTGGTTTTCTGCGATAGGCGAAAGTATCACATCATATATTCCATTCTATATCAAATAAAGATAAAATACAAGCTAAATGGAAGAATAAAGCCTGTTAATATGTGAATTTATTTTCATATGGTCTTTGTTGATAAGTAGGACTAATATGGATTTAACAACTTTTGGACAGTTATCCACACTAAATCCACAATTTTTGTGGATAACTATATAAAATGTTGAAAAGTGAAAAAATGCCGGATTTTTGCCTGGAAAGTGGATATTGTGGATAACTTTGTGGATAACTGTGGAAAGTTATCAGTCAGAAAGTATACTTATCCACAAATTGTGCACAATTTGTTCATAACTTATTTTAAATAATAATATTATCTACAAAAGTAGATGGCTATGTTTATTAATTCCGGCTTATTTCTGCATATTGTGGATTTCATTATTCTTAACATGTAGAATAAATATATTTTGAAATAGTTTCTTCCTATTACAATGCAATTAAAATAATTAACAAATGTACTATTCCAGGTATTAACAAAAATAACATGTTGATAATATTGTGGATAAGCCGGAATAAATTAACTAGTAATTATCATATATTTAATCTTTTAATATAGATTTATGAAAAAATTTGGCAAACAGATGTATTTTTAAGCATATTTTACTTGACGAAATGGAATTTTACTAATATAATATGAGATACACGTGATTTTGCGTATTTAATAAAAAGGAGGTGCTTTAAGCGATGAAGATGACATTCCAGCCTAAGAAAAGGTCCAGAAAAAGAGTTCATGGATTTAGAAAAAGAATGCGTACAGCTAATGGCAGAAAAGTTTTATCTAACAGGAGAGCAAAAGGAAGACATAAGTTATCCGCATAGGTCGCAGTTATGTGGCCTTTTCTTCTATAGTAAAAGTCCCGCATTAGCGGTTGAGGGATTATAGTGTTTATATCGATTAGAAAGAATTATGAATTTTTGAATGTATATCACCATGGTAAATCCTATGCTAATAAATACTTAGTTATGTATATATTAGATAACCAGTTGCCTGTTAATAGATTTGGTATTACTGTTAGTAAAAAAGTTGGAAATAGTGTTATTAGGCATAGGGTGACCAGGCTGATAAGAGAAAGTATCAGATTGAATGAAAAACAGTTCGCCATAGGTTATGACATTGTTATAGTAGCCAGGAATACAGCCAGAGGTAAAATGTATAAAGATATTGAAAGTGCGGTACTGCATCTTGGCAGGATCCATAAGATTGTAGAGAAGCAAGGTAGCTTATGAAAAGAATAATGGTATTTATTATAAATTTATATCAGAAGTTTTTATCTCCCTTAAAAGGAAGACCTGTGTGTATTTATACACCTACTTGTTCACAGTATGCCATAGAGGCACTTGAGAAGTATGGTTTTTTCAAGGGGAGTTTTTTAGCTGTAAGGCGTATTTTAAGATGTCACCCTTTTGCAAAGGGCGGTTATGACCCAGTACCATAATTGTTGCTTTTATATGGCGCAGGAGGACTTTAGAACTATGAATGTGATTTTGACAACATACCAGGGTGCAATATTAGGGCCTATTGCGAAAGTGCTAGGGTATATTTTACAGGCATTGTATTCCTTGTTATCAAATTTTGGAATTGAGAATACAGGTATATGTATTATACTTTTTACTTTTATAGTAAATGCATTAATGCTTCCAATGCAGATTAAACAGCAGAAGTTTTCAAAAATGTCTGCAATTATGAATCCTGAATTACAGGAAATACAGAAGAAATATAAGAATAAGAAAGACCAGGCATCACAACAGAAGATGTCATTAGAAACACAGGCTGTATACCGGAAATATGGTGTAAGTCCTGCAAGCGGCTGTCTGCCAATATTGATAACATTTCCGATTTTATTTGCCTTGTACAGGGTTATTTATAATATACCTGCATATGTGCCACAGATATATGATATTTACAGCGGGCTTGCAGAACAGATACAGACAGCAGGCATTACAGTTGAACAGCTTTCGGATATGGTTACAGCTAAAACATATGTTATTACTGATGCAGTCCGCGCAGCAGCAGAAAGCAATGATTTAAGTTATTATATAGATGTACTTGGGCAGTTTAATGAATCAGCCTGGCAGGAACTTATAAAAGGTTATCCTTCCCTGGAAAGTGCTATTGCAAGTGTATCAGATGCGTCAAAACACATTAACTCATTTTTGGGGCTGAATATTGCTGATAATCCAGGTATTAAAAGTGTAAGCATAGTAATACCTGTACTTTCTGTTATAACACAGATTTTAAGTATGAAAATAAGCATGGCTGGCACTGCACAGACAATGGACCAGAATAATCCTACAGCAGCATCAATGAAGATAATGAATAATTTTATGCCTTTTGTAACAGGACTTATGTGTTTTATGTTCCCTATAGGTGTAGGCATTTACTGGATTGCAGGAAATATATTCAGAATTTTCCAGTCATTAGGAATAAATCTGTATTTTAAGAATATGGATATGGATGCAGAACTTGAAAAGAATATTGAGAAAACAAAAAGACGTTATGAGAAGATGGGTGTTGACCCTAATAAAGCAATGCAGGAAATTGCCAGAAAAAGGACAAGTACAATTAGTACAAGCACAACAGATAATAAAAAGAATAGTATTAGTAAGAATGTTAATAGTGTAAAAAATAGTAAAAGTGATTATAAGACAGGCGGTAATAAAAAGTATAAAGAAGGAAGCATTGCTTCATATGCCAATATGATGGCAAGAGACCGGGATGATGAAAAATGATTAGAAAAGATAAGATTTTTGTTTATTGGACAGAATGGAGGAGATTATGTCTGAGTGGAAGGAATTTACAGCAAAAACTGTTGATGAGGCTTTAACTAATGCACTGGTACAGCTTGGAACTACCAGTGATAAGGTTGAGTATGAAATTATGGAAAAAGAGAGTCCTGGAATACTCGGGCTTTTCAGTAAGCCAGCAAAAATACGCGTAAAAGTAAAATTTGATATCAAAGATACTGCTCTTGGTTTTCTTAATAAAGTTTTTGATGCGATGGATTTGGCAGTTGATGTAAAACTGGATTATAATGAATTGGAAAACCAGATGAATGTAGACCTTAGTGGTGATGAAATGGGTATTCTTATTGGAAAGAGGGGGGCAACACTTGATTCATTACAATACCTTTTAAGCCTTGTTATTAATAAGAATACAGAGAATTATGTTAAAGTTAAACTTGATACAGAAAATTACCGTGAAAGAAGAAAAGAAACTCTTGAAAACCTTGCAAGAAATCTTGCACATAAGGTTAAAAGAATACACCGTCCTGTATATCTTGAGCCAATGAACCCATATGAACGCAGGGTTATACATTCTGCATTGCAAAAAGATAAGTATGTTGAAACCCATAGTGAGGGTGATGAGCCATACCGTAAAGTTGTAATTACTTTAAAGCCTGGTGTTGATACAGGGTATGAACGCAGGGGAAAGTACCAGTATGGGAATAAATATAATGGCAACAACAGGAATAATTACCGTAGAAGAAGTAATGATTATTACAATAATAAGAGAAATTATAATAACAGAAATGAGGAAAACCTGAATGGTGGTATATATAATGAAAAAATAGGAGAAGAGAATGATTGATTGCCTTTAATGGTTATATAGTAAAGGTTATGGTAACAATAAATAATGGAAAGGGGGCTGGTTACAGCCTCTTTTTTAAATTTAAAGAAAGGTGCAGTGTTTTATGCAGGATAATACTATTGCAGGAATTGCGAGTGGTATGGGTGGAGGAATAGGAATAATACGTATTAGTGGAGATAAAGCCTTGGATGCCGCAGGAAAAATTTTCCGGACTAAAAGTTATATAGATAAAAAACTTGGGAAGGTTAAGAAAAATATTAGTTGGGATTATAATTATTTTAATAATAAGGAAACACATACAATAAATTATGGTTTTATTATAGATGGTGATAATATTGTAGACGAAGTTATGGTTCTTTTAATGAAAGCACCTAATAGTTATACCAGAGAAGATGTAGTAGAAATTGATGCACATGGTGGACCTTTTGTTGTAAGAAATATTTTGGAATTACTTTTTAAAAACGGTGTTAAACCTGCAGAGCCGGGTGAATTTACAAAGAGAGCATTTTTAAATGGAAGAATAGATTTATCACAAGCGGAAGCTGTTATGAAAATAATATCTTCTAAAAGCACTTTTGCATTAAACAGTGCAGTTAAACAGTTAGAGGGAAGTGTTTCAGTATATATTGAAGAAATAAGGCAGGAAATATTAAGAAATACAAGCCAGATTGAAGCAGCACTTGATGACCCGGAACATTATGATTTAGAAGAATACAGAGATGGCATATTGAAAGATATGGAAGAGGAGATTAATAAATTAAATGGTTTGCTTGAACGATTTAATAATGGAAGAATGAAATCAGAGGGAATTAATACAGTTATTGCAGGAAAGCCAAATGCAGGAAAATCTTCTCTTATGAATCTTCTGTTAGATGAGGAAAGAGCAATAGTTACTAATATTGCTGGGACTACACGTGATATAATAGAAGAAACAGTTTATCTTGATAATATTGTTTTGAATCTGGCAGATACAGCCGGAATACATGAAACAAATGATATTGTAGAGAATGCTGGTGTTGGTAAGGCAATAAATTATCTTGAAAGTGCTGATTTTGTGATTTATGTTGTTGATTCCAGTGTCCCACTTGATAAAGCAGACTTGCAGATAATAGAGCTACTCAGAGGAAAAACAGGAGTAGTACTAATGAATAAATCAGATTTAGATATAAAATTAACAGAAGAAGAAATAAAATCCAAATTGGACTGGGATTGTATTGTATTTTCTAATGAAACAAAACAAGGGCTGGATAAATTAAGTGAGTATATTAAAAATTCATTTTTAAATGGGGATATTACGTTTAATGACCAGGTATATTTGACAGATATACGCCATAAAGAGGCTGTAGAGGATGCAGTGTCAAGTCTTATGCAAGCAGTTGATACTATGAAAACAGGTTTGCCGGAAGATTTTATTACTATAGATATGATGGATGCCTATATAAAACTTGGGCTTATAAATGGAGAAACTGCTTCTGAAGATTTGGTTAATAAAATATTTAAAGAATTTTGTATGGGCAAATAAAGCATTATTAATTTCAGATTGGAGGTTAGAAATATGTCTTATACATATGAACCATATGACGTTGTTGTTATTGGTGCAGGACATGCGGGATGTGAAGCAGCACTGGCAGCAGCAAGGCTTGGTTTGAAAACTTTAGTTTTCACTGTTAGTATAGACAGTATTGCAATGATGCCATGTAATCCTAATGTTGGTGGAAGTTCAAAAGGACACCTTGTCCGTGAAGTGGATGCACTTGGTGGCGAGATGGGAAAAAATATTGACAAGACTTTTATACAGACAAAAATGCTTAATTTGTCTAAAGGCCCTGCAGTACATTCATTAAGAGCACAGGCAGATAAAAAGGATTATAGCAAGGCAATGAGAAATGTTTTAGAAAATACAGATAATCTTGTTATAAAACAGGGAGAGGTTTCAGAAGTAATTGTGCAGGATGGCAAGGTTACAGGAATACGTACTGTTTCAGATGCAGTCTATCCTTGTAAAGCAGCAATAATGTGTACAGGTACTTACCTTAAAGCCAGATGCATATATGGTGATGTAAGCCAGAATACTGGTCCAAATGGGCTTGCTGCTGCAAACCATCTGACAGAGTGTCTTATAAAACTTGGCATAGATGTAAGAAGGTTTAAAACAGGTACTCCTGCAAGAATTGATAAAAGGACAATTGATTTTTCTAAAATGTCAGAACAAAAAGGTGACAATAATATTGTGCCTTTTTCATTTACAAATACGCCAGAGGAACTAGAGCGTGAACAGGTTTCATGCTGGCTGACTTATACTAACAGTGAAACACATAAAATAATAATGGATAATATAGACAGGTCTCCATTATATTCAGGAAATATAAAAGGGACTGGCCCAAGATATTGTCCGTCTATTGAAGATAAAGTGGTGAGATTTGCTGATAAAGAAAGACACCAGGTTTTTATTGAACCAGAAGGAAATTATACTAATGAAATGTATGTGGGCGGAATGTCAAGTTCACTTCCAGAAGATGTACAATACAGGATGTACCATTCAGTACCAGGACTTGAAAATGCTACTATAGTCAGGAATGCTTATGCTATAGAATATGATTGTATTAATCCTGTACAGTTAAAGGCTACCCTGGAGTTTAAGAGAATCAGTGGATTTTATAGTGCAGGGCAGTCAAATGGAAGTTCAGGATATGAAGAAGCAGCTGCGCAGGGAATAATTGCTGGAATTAATGCTGCTATGAAAATTCTTGGAAGAGAAGAAGTGATATTAGACAGGTCACAAGCTTATATAGGTGTTCTTATAGATGACCTTATAACGAAAGGTACAAATGAGCCATACAGGATGATGACATCAAGAGCAGAATACAGGCTTCTTTTAAGACAGGATAATGCAGATTTACGCCTTACCAAGATTGGATATAATACTGGGCTTATTGATAATGCCAGATATACCAAATTATTAGAAAAGGAAAGGCTTATAGAGCAGGAAACAGAAAGAATTAAAAACCTTAATATAGGACTTAAAGATGATATACAAAAAATACTTGAGGAAAATGGAAGTACATTACTACAATCAGGAGTAACAATGGCAGAACTTATTAAAAGACCAGAACTTTCATATGAGAAATTAGGACCGGTTGATAAAGACAGGCCAGAACTTCCTGATGATGTAAAAGAACAGGTAAATATTGCTGTTAAATATGAAGGATATATTGAAAGACAGTTAAGACAGGTTGAACAGTTCAAAAAACTTGAAAGCAAAAAGATTCCAGAAAATATTAATTATGATGAAGTATACAGCCTAAGATTAGAAGCTATACAAAAGCTAAAAGAATTCAAACCAGCTTCAGTTGGACAGGCTTCAAGAATTTCTGGTGTGTCACCTGCTGACATTTCTGTTTTATTAGTATATCTTGAAAAAAACTAGAATTGGAGAAATATATTGAAAGAATTATTATATAATACTGCAAAACGGACTGGAATAGATTTAAGTGATATACAACTTGAAAAATTTCAGATATATTACGAATTACTAATTGAAACAAACAAGGTAATGAACCTCACAACTATAACAGAAGAGCATGATGTAGTGAATAAACATTTTATAGATAGCATTACATTAGAAAATTATATTAAACTAAACGGTGGGAGAGTAATAGATGTTGGTACTGGTGCAGGATTTCCAGGAATACCATTAGCAATAATAAACAGTGATGTACATTTTACATTAATGGACTCCCTTAATAAACGGGTGAATTTTCTTAATACAGTTATAGAAAAATGCCAGTTAAATAATATAGATACAGTGCACAGCCGTGCGGAGGATTTAGGACATAATGATAATTATAGGGAAAAATTTGATTATTGTGTATCAAGAGCTGTAGCTAATATGTCTGTGTTATTGGAATATTGTATACCATTTATAAAAACTGGTGGAAAGTTTATTTCTTATAAATCGGAAAATGCAGAAGATGAAGTAAAACATTCAGCTAGTGCACAACAAAAACTTGGATGTAAATTTGTACAGACATATAGTTTTAAATTACCAGGTACAGATATTTCAAGAAGATTATATGTATTTGAAAAATATAGAAAACTTGGAAAGCTCTATCCAAGACAAGCAGGAAAACCAAGAAAAAATCCTTTGTGAAACAAAAATGTTTCACGTGAAACATTTTTATATTTGTAAAACATATTTGTATGTGTTAAGTTAAATTTCGTATTATCCCATAGCAAATATAGGAAATATGTATCATTTTCGTAAAACCACACATTACTATCTGTGACAGTAATGTGTGGTTTTTGATGATTCGTAATATCCCAAACCCTTGAAACTGCAATGTGTCTTACTTCGGCTCAATACAATTCACTGTATTATGTCTATAATATCTAATGGTCTTTCGATATGCTCAAAATTAGCTTTTCTTTTTGCAGGTTGAGTTGTTCCTTCTTTAAGATACCACACTGCTTGTACTGCTTTCATTCCAAATGTTTCTGCCGCCTCCAATTCATTGCTTCCACCATCACCAGCATATAGACATTCATCAGCTTTAACATCTAATTTTTCTATACATCTTTTAAATATATCTGGATCCGGCTTTTGCACTCCTTCATCAAAAGATAAACATATAGCATCAAAATAAGGATACAAAATACTTTTCTTAATAACCATTGATTCTTCTGAAAAACAATTACTTATTAATCCAATTAATATTCCTTTTTTCTTTAATGCGTTTAACATTGGGATAATCTCTATATGTAAATGTTTAAACGCATCTTCCTTACAACGGATACGTTTATTTAGAATATAAGTCATTTTTTCTTCAGAAAAGCAGTTATTTTCTTTAAGGATACGTTCCAAAATATCTTCTAAAGTAATTTTTCCTATAGTTCTATTTTTTTCTTCTGAGCGCCATATTTCTTGAAATTTATTTTCTTCAATACCTGCATCAGATGCCATTTGAGTTCCAAAGTATACTGGGCTTTCAAATAAAGTTATAAGAGTTTCATACATATCAAATATTACTGCTTTTATCATATACATCTCCACTCCAAAATCCGGTTTATCAATTTATCTGTTTGGATTATAGCACACATATATGAATTTTTCTATCCTTTTGCTATTTATATACACGTCCATTTCATAAAAATCCCCATGCCGTGCTTTGCACGGCACAAATAGTAATGAAAAATGCTGTTTTTGCATTTTTCTTGTGTGAAATTGTAATGA
>JAAWKM010000068.1 GCA_022797375.1 Lachnospiraceae bacterium | reverse complement strand
GCTGTTTTTGCATTTTTCTTGTGTGAAATTGTAATGATTGTCAGACAGCGTTTTTTGCTGTCTTAGAATCATTTTTCACACTATTTCCAGTTATTCTGTACTGGCAGACGGACGCAGGTTTTCCAGTGCCAGGGCGGGGTTAAAGTGCACCTGTCATGGAATAAACCCGCCCTGGCATATGGAACCTGCTGCCTTCTATCTTTTTCTTGTTATTTTTTCTAAAAAATGTTATTATTAATTAGTTGTAAAACCAGATTGCTTTTGCTTATGTCAATATTAAAGCACAAATGGGGGTTCTTTATGGATAAGAAAAAAATATTAACAGCTAACCTGGAGATAGGCATGGTTACAGCTGAAGCAGTTTACAATTTTTCAAACCATCTTATTATATCATCTAATACTACTTTAACTCCTGACATCATTGATAAATTAAAATATTATTCTATAAAATCTGTTAAAGTCTTTGTGCCAGAGCAAAATATGGATGCTGTACAGCCAGATTTACAAGAAAGTAGCAGGAATTTGACATATTTTGAAAAAATACAGTCTTCAGAGGAATTCAGGGTATTTGAAAATGAATTTAATTCATGTGTTAATGATTTTAAAGGTGAACTTAATGACCTTGTTGCCAAAAGTGGTGATGGGATTATTGAAAATATGTTAGGGCATGTTGACCAGATATTTAATAAGGCACGCAATCCTCTGCACCTTATGGATATGATGCTATGTATAAGAAGTTATGATGATATTACGTATGCACATTCAATGAATGTGGCTCTTATTTGTGATATAATAGGAAGATGGATGAAGTTTTCTGATGATGATTTAATGGTGCTTGTTACAGCAGGGCTTCTGCATGATATAGGCAAGTTAAAAATCCCCCCTGAAATTATAAAGAAACCTGGCAGGCTTACGAATGAAGAATTTGCAATGATACAGAAACATCCTGGATATGGTTTTGATATTTTAAGGACTAAAAATCTTGACAGCAGAATTGTAAATGCTGCTTTACAACATCATGAAAGATATAATGGCAGGGGATATCCTGACAGGCTTACAGGCGCTGAAACGGATTTCTTTGCTTCTATAGTAGCTGTAGCTGATGTGTATGATGCAATGACATCCAACAGATCATACAGGAAAGGCATATGCCCGTTTGATGTGCTTGAACAGATGGAGAATGAAAAAGACAGTTATGAGCCAGAAGTGCTGCATAAATTTATTAATAATACTGCTGAATCATATGTTAATAATGAAGTAATGTTATCAAATGGCGAACGGGGACGTGTTATATTACTAAATAAAAATTTCCTTTCAAGACCTCTTGTAGTTGCAGGCAATAATACATATGACCTTTCAAAAATGCGTGGTTTATATATAGAAAATATTATATAAATAAAATAAGATAAAATCTATTAAGATATGCTATGTTTTATAGGACAAGAATATTTACAATATATGATATCATTGACTTGCAGCTTGCAAGAAAACTTTAAATTAATACTGGCTATAAAATAGAGTTTTGTTATGCCTGCCACGGCAAAAGCAAATTTTATTTTCCAGAAATATAATATAAAGCACCATATTGCATATGCAGTATGGTGCTTTTATGCCCCTGGAAGATATATATATACCACATATCCCCATCTTAATATCATCCCTGTTATTATAAATGCTGCCTGAAGGACAATATCAGTCCATTTTTTTTTAAATTTCTGTTTGCCAGTTTTATAATCTTCCTCTATTAAATCAATTTGTGCAGATGATTTCTTTATTATAAAAAAATATACAGCAGTAATAAAGAACCATAAGAGAAACATGCCAAAACCTAAAAGCTGGAACAGCCCGTCATTTTCTGGTGTATAATATTCTGCTTTTCCTTTGGCATTAACCAGCCTGGAAAATGCATAATAAAGATAGTCAAGGGAAACATATCCCCACAAGAGGCTGATAACCGAAAATATAAGCCTTTTCCACCATTGCATTATATTCCCCCTGTCTTATGCTTGTTATACAGCAATATAAATATTAAGCAAATGTATCAAAATTCATGCCAAGAAGGACTGTTCCTTCTGCTGCCATTCTTTCACGTTCATATATATTGCTAGTGTCATATTCCGCTTTGCCAGAAGACATGTATTCATTCTTAATGGCATCAATCTGTTTTGTGCCTTGTGCCCTGGCTGGTGCCGCACCATTGTCCTGCCCGTATATAACCGCAGGCCGTCTTTCATCCTCACCTCTTTCAAGGCCAGGAAGTTTCCTGACAGGTTTTACAGGATTAACAGGAACACCATTTACCTGGCTGTAATTATTATTATTAAAAACATACAAGTGGTTAGCAGCCCTGTTGCCCGAAATTCTTTGTATAATCATAACATGACCTCCATTTCTGTTTTAGGATGGTAATTAACTTTATTATACTTCTATGGGGAGATTATTTCAAGGCTATTTTAAAAATTGCTACGTCCGTTTCATAAAATTTCCAGTTATACTGTGCTGGCAAACGGACGCAGGGTCCACATACTATATAACAGCATTTATTCCATAAAAATGCAAAAACAGCATTTTTCATTACTATTTGTGCCGTGCAAAGCACGGCATGGGGATTTTTATGAAACGGACGTGAAAAATTGCCACAACTGTTTCAATGTTATTGTTACTATGAACAGCGTAGCTGTGAATAGTAACAATAGTAACCGTTATAAGGTAAAATATGCCTGAAAAAACTTGACAAGCTGCATCAATCGTAATATAATTAGCAAATGTGGCGTGTTATATGCTGAACCATAAGCCCCGGTAGAGCATCTACGCGCAATTATATATGTAGATATTAATTCTTAGTGATTATGATTAGGAGGTACTGGGATGAAAAGTTTTATGGCTAGCCCATCCACAATTGAAAGAAAATGGTATGTAGTTGATGCTGCAGGACATACATTAGGACGTCTTGCATCAGAAGTTGCAAGTGTATTAAGAGGTAAGAATAAGCCAATATATACACCTCATATTGATACAGGTGATTATGTAATTATAGTTAATGCTGACAAAGTAAAGGTTACAGGCAAGAAGCTTGACCAGAAGATATATTATAACCATTCTGCTTATGTAGGTGGCATGAAAGAAACGACACTCAAAGATATGCTCGCTAAAAAGCCGGAGTATGTTATTAACCATGCTGTGAAGGGAATGCTTCCAAAGGGTCCTCTTGGACGCCAGATGTTTAAAAAGCTTCATGTCTATGCAGGTCCAGAACATGCACATGAGGCACAGAAACCAGAAGTTTTAGAAATCAAAGAAAGAGCATAATTAAGAGGAGGAAAATACAGTGGCAAATGTAAAGTTTTATGGTACAGGCAGGAGAAAAAGCAGTGTTGCCAGGGTATATTTAGTGCCAGGTTCAGGCAAAATTACAATAAATAAAAGGGATATGGATGACTATTTTGGTCTTGAAACATTAAAGATTATAGTACGCCAGCCTCTTGAAGCAACAAATACAACAGATAAATATGATGCAAAGATTACAGTACGTGGTGGTGGTTTTACAGGCCAGGCAGGTGCTATCAGGCATGGTATTGCAAGGGCACTTCTTACAGTAGACGCAGAGTTCCGTCCTGCACTTAAGAAAGCGGGATATCTTACACGTGACCCACGTATGAAAGAACGTAAGAAATATGGTCTTAAAAAAGCCCGCAGGGCTCCACAGTTCTCAAAGAGATAATTACAGGAAGAATAAGAGATTATGTAAAACCCTTGGAAGTCCATTATTTTCAAGGGTTTTCTTTATGTTTGCCACCAGAAAGCCCGGCAAGTTTTTCTATACGCAATGGTCTTGGATTATGTGCATAGCGGCTGCTGCTTCTTGTTGTAACACATTGTACAAGTGCTTTGAAAGACCCTTGCTTTCATTTAAAACGTTTAGGGTATACAAGAAATTATAAAGAAGATTGTTGTTTTTAACATAAGAGGGGAAATTTATGACAAACCAGCAAATTTTAGAGATTGCAATGAAACAGTCGGCAATAGACAGTAATTGCTGCTGGCAGGATTTTACATCCAGACAGAACAAAGTAGTAATTTCAGCAAAAAATGAAAATGCGCGGAAATATCTTAAGCTTCCGTTTATCTGTGATTTAACATCATATGGGACTAATATTGTTGCATCTGTTTCTAAAGAGTTAGAAGAAACTGTAAGAAAGTATATTAATAAATACAAGACAGAACACTGTTTTGAAACGCCAAATTTACATAAATTAATGAATAGTATACATCCGATGGGCTATAATATCTGCTTTATGGCAGAATACTCGCTTCCAGATACAGATATCCTGGCAGGTGGCAAGCTGGCAGACAAATTATGGAAAAGGGTTTCCAGTACCAGCCCTTCTTATGAAATACGGTTAATGGGGCAGGGGGATTTTAAAGAACTGTATATACCACAATGGGGAAATGCACTTTGTAAAGAACGTAAAGACCTGGATGTAATTGCAGCAGGTATATATGACAAAGGAAAGCTTGCCGCGCTGGCAGGTGCTTCGGCAGATTGCAGTACTATGTGGCAGATTGGGGTTGATGTGCTGCCAGATTACCGCAGGCAGGGTCTTGCTTCTGCACTTACAAGCAGGCTTGCAACAGAGATATTAAACAAGGGTATTGTGCCATTTTACTGTTGTGCGTGGTCTAATGTTGGTTCAATACGTAATGCAGTTGCAAGTGGCTTCCGGCCTGCATGGGTGCAGATAACTGCAAAAACCACAGAAGAAATTGAGGAAATGAATAGTGAAGAATAAAGCAGGCTATATTTGCCTGCTTTTCTATTTTACTATGCCTTGTTATTTAAAATGTGTATTATATCATTAATAAGTACTGGACAAGCCATTCTGTGGTTTTTGCCAAATACTTTTTCAGATATTATATTTCTGTACAATTTATAATTATAGCTATAGTCTTTTGTGTTATTAACAAAATTTAATAAAGAATTCTGTAACTCTTCCTGCGTTGCTGTTTTTTCGCCTGGGGTAAACTCATTATAATTAAAATATAATTCCCTTGAGTTGTCCAGGTATTTATCCATATCATAATTGAAAAATAAAACAGGCCTGTTTAATAACAAATAATCAAAATAAATTGATGAATAATCAGTTATCAGCATGCTGGACAGATTTAAAAATGCATATGGGTCAGAAGCAGCATCTATAACTAAAATATTATTAGTATTTATCTTTTTAAAATGTTCTTCAAGTTTTGATTTGGGATGCAGTTTTACACAAAATAAAATATTGTTTTTTTCTAAAAATTTCTGGAATGTTTTTATGTTAATTACATTAAAAAAATCAAGTTCGCTTTCCCTGAATGTAGGCATATATAATACCATCTTGTTTTCAGGTTTTTGTCTGGCAAATCTTTTTATTAAAGTTATCTGGTGTTTCTCTTTTACAGACAAAAGGTTGCTTATATTGCGTGATATAAGAATATCATTCCGTGGATAACCTGATTCCAGCACATTGTTTGTCCTGAATGCGGATGAAAAAATATTTTTTAAAAATCCTGAAGTAGTTAATACATAGTGGTGTGGTTTTTCATCAGACAGGTTTCTTGGAAAGTTTTTAAATTTCTCCAACAGGTTTTCTGGATGACGGAACTTGTCAAATATATTATCAGCCTGTATTTTCTTTAATGGTATGCCATGCCACATATTTATTTTTAATGCACCACCGCTTTGCCAGAAGTTAATATCTTTGGAGTAATTGTCAAATAAGTATACTTTTCCCCTTAACGCTAAAAAAATGCCTTTTAATGAATGGTAATAATATGCTTCATAACCTTTTTTATTAAGAAATGCCACAATATCTTTATTATGTGAAATCCATATGGGGCGTATTTCCAGCCTGTCTTTATGCTGGCTCATATATAGATAAAGATATTTAGGATTATCGGCAAACCTTTTTCCAAAAGTACTGCCAAAAAGCCATATTCTTTTATTACGTGGAAAGAGAAATGACAGCCAGTAAACTGGCAGTAGTAGTAACTGTCCCCAGTATTTAAAAAATTCTGTTAATTTATACATTACAGCCTCCATGGAAGTTTATATTGCATTTATAAGAACCTGTCCTATGCAGGTAAAGAATAACATAAAACAGCCAGGTATTCAATATTATAGAGGATAATTTCCAGCTATATTACCGGTTTTGCCAGAAGGCAGCAGGTTCCATATGCCAGCACAGAGTAACTGGAAATTTTATGAAACGGACGTGATACATCTATTCCATAATCTTGACTTAAATATGATTGAAGCATATAATAAAAATTAGTTACTTGTAAATAACAAGCCCGCAAAAGATTTCCAGGTTTGTTTTTATATTGGAGAAGGAGAAAAACATGGGAAATAAAAGGAACAAGTTAATTGAGGACAAGGGGCAGGGGGCAGCTTTAAGAAGGCTTGTAAAACATGCCATTATGACTGTTATGACAGGAATTGTATTCCTTATACTGACAATAGCAGTAAACCTTATTTCATCAAATGCGCAGTCAGAGCAGCTTAATGCAACAAAAGCGCTGAACCAGTACCGCAATGGTTCTAAAACCCTTACATATTCAGTACAGTCGTATGCAGTCACAGCCAATAAAAGGTACTATGATGATTATATGAAAGAACTGGAAGAGGATAAGTCAAGGGAGAGGGCACTTGAGGTTCTTAAAAGTATAAATATTACAAGCAGTGAATGGGAAGAACTGGATAACATTGCAGGGCTTTCAGAAGGGCTTGTGCCATTAGAAGAGAAAGCACTTGAGAGTGCTTCCGCTGGTGATACACAGGCGGCCTGTGGTTATGTTTTCAGTGATGAGTATGAAGATACAACAAGCCAGATAAATTTTCTTACTGATGAGGTAATTGACAAAATACAGGACAGGAACAGTAATAAGAGAACTGTGCTTAATATAATAATGGTTGTAATACAAATATTGTTTATTGGTGCATTTATCTTTATAGTAAAAGATATTTTAACCATAATTAAATTTGCAAGAAGGGAACTTCTTGTTCCAGTTGAAAAAGTATCTTTACAGATGGCAGAACTGGCAGATGGAAACTTTAAAGTGCCTCTGGACCTTAAAGAAGATGAAAGTGAAGTAGGGTCTATGGTAGCTTCAATTAACTTTATGAAGAATAATATTACTGGCATGGTCAGGGAAATATCAGATACACTGGAACAGATGAGCAATGGGGATTATAACATTAACATACAACAGGAATATGTTGGTGAGTTTATACAAATTAAAGAATCATTTATAAGCATTGGTGAGAAGATGAGAAAAACCCTCTACACTATACGTGAAGTTTCAGGTCATATTGACAATGGTTCTGAACAGCTTGCATGTGCCGCAGAAGACCTTGCAGAAGGGTGTACGGCACAGGCTATGCAGGTAGCAGGGCTTGTCAATATTATTGGAGGGATGACAGAGAGCATGGAAAGCAATGCATCGGCGGCCAGTGAATCAGTAGGCATTGCTGCAATGGCAGGGGAGTCATTGCAGGCAGGTAACCAGAAAATGCATGAATTAATAGATGCAATCAGTGAAATAAGCAGGTGTTCTGAACAAATAGGGTCAATTATTGGTGATATTGAAGATATTGCATCACAGACAAACCTGTTATCTTTAAATGCTGCCATTGAAGCTGCCAGGGCTGGTGAGGCGGGCAAGGGTTTTGCTGTTGTGGCAGAACAGGTTAAGAGTCTTGCAGAGGAATCAGCCAAGGCAGCAGGAAGAACAACTACGCTTATTGAAACGACAATAGAAGCAGTAGACAAGGGAATTTCAATTGCCAATGAAACAGCTGCCAATATGTCAGAAGTTATGGATGGGGCGAGGGAAGCAACACAGAAGATGGGGCAGATAGCTTCAATGCTCCAGCAGGATGTTAAACGTATGCATGAAGTAAATGATAATATTTCACAAGTTTCCGCAGTAGTAGACAACAATTCTGCAACATCGGAGGAAACAGCTGCTATAAGCCAGGAGCAGAACCAGCAGGTAGAGGCAATGGTATCTTTAATGGACCAGTTTGTAATTTAGGATTTTATGTAATATTATTTATTGAAAGGAGCCATAGTAATGACAGTAGAAGAATGTTATAATGCTTTTGGAGGAGATTACAGCGAGGCAATAGGACGCCTTGGCAGTGATGCACTTATTAAGAGGTTTGTGTTGAAATTTTCATCACAGTGTGGTTATGAAGCATTGTGCCAGGCAATGGAAGAAGAGGATTATGAGGCGGCATTTGCGGCAGCACATACACTAAAAGGTGTATGCATGAATCTAAGCTTTGCTGTTCTTGGAAAGTCAAGTTCTTTGCTTACAGAAGCATTGCGTAACGGATTTTCTGAAGAAGTCCCAAGTCTTTTTGTACAGGTACAGGACGACTATAAGAAAACCGTAGATGCAATTAATGAGATTGCATAAATTATTTTTAATCCAGAAAGGAATTTTATTATGGTTAAGCATATTATTTTATGGAAATTAAAGGAAGACCTTAATGGAAAGGAAAAGCAGGAAGTCCTTGCTGGAATTAAGGACAGCCTGGAGGGGCTGGCAGGTAAAGTTCCAGGACTGTTAAATATATCAGTGGAGACTGTGCCCCTTCCTTCTTCCAATGCAGATGTTATGCTTTATAGTGAACTTGAGGATGAAAAGGCATTAAAAGAGTACCAGGTGCATCCTGCCCATGTAAACGCGGCAGATAATTATGTACGCCCATATACAGAAACCAGGATGTGTATGGATTTTGAGGTATAGGAAATGTATGACAGGCTTACGCAAAAAGATATAGAGAAAATGGAGCAGGAAATTGAACACAGGAAGCTTGTAGTAAGGAAACAGGCTTTAGAAGATGTGAAAGAAGCAAGGGCTCATGGCGATTTAAGCGAAAATTTTGAATATAAAGCAGCTAAAAAGTTCAAAAATGAGAATGAAAGCAGAATACGTTATCTTGAAAAGATGGTTAAAACTGCAAAGGTTATTAAAGATGATTCTGGTGAGGATGAAGCAGGCTTAAATGACACTGTAGTTTTATATATTGAAGACGAGGGGTGCGAGGAAGAATATAAAATTGTAACAACAGTAAGGTGTGATGTGCTTAATAATATGATAAGCATTGAATCCCCTATGGGTAAATCACTTTTAAAACATAAGGCAGGTGACAGGGTTTATATTGCGATAGATGACAAGAACGGCTATTATGCACAGATAAAGGAAATTCATAAAAGTGATGATGAAACAGAAGGAATAAGCAGGTTTTAAGTTGTAGATAACAGGTTGTTATGGTATAATTAGTAATAAAATTTACGTAAAGTAAATACAAGGAGGTAGAGGCATGAAAAAATCCAGAACCAGAAGTGTTGCTATTTATATTATAATACCTGTAATTTTTATAGGTATTATAAGCTGGTTTTCTGTTAATGTTGTCTTGTCAGGGCTGGGAAGAGTTAATGATGTAAGCCGTGAAATATCGGGTGAACAGTTAAAAAATATTGATGTCCTTGACCAGATGGGACTGAAAAGTGAACGTCTGCAAAAGGTTATGTTTAAATTATGTATTGCAGGAAATAAAACTGCAATGGAACAAGTCTGGGAAGAGGCACAGAAGCTGGTTGATGAGTCAGAAAGCCTTATTGGACAGCTTGACGGGATGTTTACAGATAAAGATACCAAAGACAAGTTTATGAAATATGAACTTGATTATTCTGCATTTATAGAAGATGTGAACAAACTTGGCAGCCTTGCACTGGAAGATACTGTGGAGGCTATTAATTTCGCAACGTATAACCTAGCAAGGTGGTCTGATATATTGCAGGAGGATATAGACGCTATTGTACTTGCAAATGACAAGGTAACAGACGGGCTGAAAAGTGAATTAAATTCCGTTTATAAAAGTTCAAAGACAACAGGGACTTCACTTCTGGCAGTTATATTTGTTGTAATTGTTTTAATAATTGTTACAATACTGCTGGCAGTTATAAGACCTTTAAAAAGGATGAATTCTGAACTTGACAGTATTGTAAATGATATTAATTCAAATCATGGGGATTTGACAAAAAGAATTTCAGTAAAATCTGCCAATGAAATAGGGCGTGTATCTGCTAATATTAATGAATTTATAGGCAAGCTTGAAAATATTATGAGGGTAATCAAGGATAATTCCAAGAACCTGGATAGTAGTGTTGGAAATGTTGCAAAAAGGGCAGAAACAGCTAATGCAAGCGCATGTGATATTTCAGCAGTAATGGAAGAACTTTCTGCCACAATGGAAGAGGTTGCTGCTACAGTACGCAGTGTTGATGAAGAAACAGTTATTGCTAATGATAAAGTAAATAACATGGCAGAAGAAACAAATGGAATACTGGATTATACAAATAAAATGAATGAACGCGCAACTGGACTTGAAAAAATGGCTGAAAATAGTAAAAACGAGGCTACAGACATAGTTTATGTAATTATGAAAGAATTAAAGGAGGCTATGGAGAAGAGTAAACAGGTTGAAAAGGTTGCACAGCTTACAACAGATATTTTAAGTATATCAAGCCAGACAAACCTTCTTGCGCTTAACGCTTCTATTGAGGCAGCAAGGGCTGGGGAAGCAGGCAAAGGTTTTGCTGTTGTTGCTGATGAAATAAGACAGCTTGCAGAATCAAGCAAAGATACTGCCAATAATATCCAGGGAATTAATGAGATGGTTATTGAGTCTGTACAGGGGCTTATAAATTCGGGCAATAAAATAATAGAATTTGTTGATAAGACTATACTTCCAGATTATGATAAGTTTGTAAAAAGTGGCAGGCAGTATAATGAGGATGCAACACATATTAACATTACTATAAACAATTTTTCTAAACTTTCAGAAGACCTTGCAGGTATAATTAATTCTATAACAGGTTCTATAGATGGTATTACAAAAGCAGTTGAAGAAAGTGCAGACGGGGTAACAAGCGCTGCAACAAGTGTTGATTCAATGGTTGCTGATATAAGTGATATGAATAGTGAAATGGGGGTTAATGAAAAAATTTCTGCCAAATTTAAAGAGGAAACAAATTGTTTTGTTAATCTATAAAACAGATGTACCAGAGCATTCCAGGTAATCAAAAGGTGGCTTAAAAAAATGAAAGTAAATAATAAGCTTGAATATTGTATACAATATTCAATGTGTGTGGCAGGAGGTTTTATTGCAGCATATGCGGTATTGAACCATGCAGATTTCCTTGCATCTGCCCAGACAGCCAATCTTATAAATATTGCATTGTGCATAACAGGGAGTAACTGGATAGAATTGTGCCTGCGCCTTGTAGCAGTTTTAATTTATATGGCTGGGCTTTCTGTTCCAGTAATAGTTGCTAAATATACACATATTAACATGAAGATGTTTTGTATATTTATAGAAATATCTATGATTATACTTTTGTATTTTTTTACAAAAAGGATAAATACAATTATAGCACTATACCCTGTATTTTTTATGACATCAATACAGTGGAATTCTTTTCCAGGAGTGGACGGTTTTGCAAGTTCATCTATATTTTCAACTAATAATTTAAGGCAGTTTACAATATCATATGTAGAGTACAGGTGCAGCAAAGACAAGGAACACCTTAAAAAAACAAAGTTTTTTGGAGGGGTTCTTCTGTCATACCATGCAGGTGTGGTATTTTCATATTATATGTATAAATGGTTTGCAATGAAAGGTGTAATATTCTGCCTTATTCCATTATTTATGGGAATGTTATTGCTCTTGATAGAAAGTGGGTTTTTAAAAATAGTTAAGAAAGAAATTGCTGCCATAAAACATAATTGTAACAGGCAGAAGTTAATACGGCAATGCCAGGCAGTGTTGTATGGTGTTAAGAAAGGAGGACATTAATGGACAGAAGGTTAAAAAGGGGTGCAGGAATACTGCTTCCTATAAGCAGCCTGCCTTCACCATATGGAATAGGTACATTTGGCAGGGCAGCTTATGAATTTGCAGGTAAATTAAAGAGGGCAGGGCAGATGTACTGGCAGGTACTGCCAATAGGGCCTACAAGTTATGGGGACAGCCCTTACCAGTCATTTTCAACATTTGCAGGCAATCCATACTTTATAGACCTGGATATGCTTGCAGAAGAGGGGCTTCTTGATAAAGAGGAACTTGCAGCAATAGACTGGGGCAATGCAGAAGATGATATAGATTACAGTAAAATATATAACAACAGGTTTAAGGTGCTTAAGGAGGCATTTTCTAAGACTAAAGAGTGTAAAAGTGCAGAATATAATGCATTTATATCAGAAAACCAGGACTGGATTGAAGATTATGCCCTGTTTATGTCATGTAAGGAGCATTTTGGCCAGAAAGAATGGCTTTTATGGGATGAAGATATTAAAACAAGGAAACCGGATGCAGTCCAGAAATATTCAGAAATGCTTAAAGAACAGACTGGCTTTTGGAAATATGTACAGTTTAAGTTTTACAGCCAGTGGAAGAAATTAAAGAAGTTTGTTAATAGCAAGGGCATAAAGATAATAGGTGATATTCCTATTTATGTAGCACTTGACAGTTCAGATGTATGGGCAAACCCTGGACAGTACCAGCTTGACAGCAGTTTAAAGCCTGTAGATGTAGCAGGATGCCCTCCTGATATATTTTCAAGCTATGGACAGAAGTGGGGGAATCCTCTTTATAACTGGGAAGTTATGGAAGAAGACGGTTTTAAGTGGTGGAAGAGGAGAATGAAGTCGGCAGCAGGGATGTATGATGTAATAAGAATTGACCATTTTATAGGAATGGCAAAATATTATGCTATACCTGCTGGCGGAGTGCCTGCAGAGGGTGAGTACAGGCTTGGGCCTGGACGTAAACTTACAGATGCAATAGATGAGGCAATAGGGGATGCACAGATTATTGCTGAAGACCTTGGGGTTGCAATGCCAGAAGCAAAAAAGCTTCTTAATGAGACAGGCTATCCAGGAATGAAAGTGCTGGAATTTGCATTTGACGGAAGCTGCACTAATGAATACCTCCCACATAACTATGACAAAAACTGTGTTGTATATACAGGTACACATGATAATGAAACACTGGCAGGGTATCTCAGGACCTTTGGCGGCAAAGGTTATAATTATATTAAAACCTATACAGGAAGCAAAAACAAGGAAGAGCTTGCGTTAAATATAATGAAACTTGCTTATGCAAGCGTTGCAGATACGGCAGTCCTCCAGATGCAGGATATTTTATTAAAAGACAATTCTGCAAGAATGAACCTGCCTTCAACAATAGGCCAGAACTGGAGATGGAGGCTTAAAAAGGGCGAATTTGCACAAATGGAAGCAGAGAAGCTTTTTGATATGGCAAACCTTTATAACAGGCTTCCAAAAGAAGCCTGCGAAGAGTTAAGGGCAAAGGAAAACAGAAAGTATACAAAAGGGTTAAGAGGACAAAAAAATAAGAGCAGGATGTTATACAGGTAAATAAAAACTTCCGCATATATTACAAGAATAAAAGTCAAATATAGTAATTAATGAAACAGGTTTCTGTCACAGAACCAGAATGTTCCATGCAGCCAGCTATGACATAAGCATAGTTAATCTGGGTTTTATGGAATAATTGCTGGCTCTGGTATCAGAAGCCTGTTTTATTGTATAACCATGGGAAATAAAGGCTTTTATGCTACTATTCACAGCCACTCCACAGGACAATCCACAGACCGCTGCAAAAACAGCAGCTAACAGCCACAAAAACAGTGTCTGTTGTCTGAGGCTTTGTGGACTGTGAATAGTAACGATTTTATAAAACAATTTCTCTTTTTTAACAAAAATTATTGACTTTATACAAAAAAACTGTATAATTATATTTATGGACAACCGATTGCGCACCGATGGCAGGAAGGGGAAAACATCTATGGGAAAGGCAAGAAAGTCTAAAATAGAGTTCAGGTATTATAAAATGCCATCAGGGATTCCTATTTTAGCTCTTCTGGGCAGGGAGTGGATAAGGACTTATGGTGAGGGTATAGACTATTTACACTTTCATAATTGTATGGAAATCGGGTATTGTTACAGTGGCAGTGGGATATTGACTGTTGGGGAAGATGATTACCGGTTTTCAGGAAACCAGTTTTCAGTTATACCACAAAACTGTCCGCATACAACTATAAGTGACCCAGGTACTTCCAGCAGATGGGAATATCTTTTTGTTGATGTGGAGGAAATCCTCAGGGAACTTTACCCATCAGGCATTAATGACAAGAAGGTTAAATGGATTATAGGCAAGGTTAATTCAAAAGGGCTTTTTCTTGATGTAATGGATTACCCGGTGCTTGCAGGTAAAATCCGTAATATGCTTGATATTATAAGGGGGAGAAAGGACTTTTATTTAGAAGAGGCAAAGGGTGTTTTAATTTCATTTCTGGCAGAAATTGCCAGAAAGAATAATGGGGATAATTATGAGGACGCCAGCCAGTTTGCACAAGATGGCAAGAATAATATTCTTGTTTCGGATGCTTTAGCTTACATAAGGGAACATTATATGGAGACAATACGCATTGAAGAACTTGCAGTACACTGCCATATAAGTGAAACCCATTTCCGCAGGCTCTTTTCTTCTTGTATAAATATGGGGCCTTTAGAGTATATTAATCTTGTGCGTATACAAAACGCATGTGAAATGCTTAGGAAAACAGATGCTTTAGTGTCTGATATTGCTTTCAGGTGTGGCTTCTCAACATTGTCTACATTTAACCGTAATTTTAAGCAGGTAACCGGCTGTTCACCATACGAATGGAGAAAAGACCCGGCAAATTTTGAACAACAGATAATGAAATTTGAGATACATTCCGAAAAAGGATGGTAATGGCAAAGTATATCAATATGGGCATTTTGTACATTATATAGCCGGAAATGCAAAATATGTGGTTGAAAATGCAAACTGTAATTAAATGTATAATGGTATAATATGCACATGAAAAGCGGCGGAGGCTGCTAAGAATTGTACAAAATAACTAACCAGAAATGGTTATAAAATGATTATAAGGAGGAAAAGGGAATGAGAAAAAAACTCATAAGTATGTTGCTTTGTGCAACAATGGTAGCAACAGTGGCAACTGGATGTGGTGAAAAACCGGCAGAGGACAATAATGGCAGTGGTACAACATCAGGGGCTGGCGGCGCAACAAGTGACAGTTCCAATGCAGGTGACGGAGGTTCTTCCGAAACTGTAAGTTTGAGGCTCTGGGGTGCAGAGGAAGACCAGGATTATTTACAGCAGGTAGTTGCCAATTTTGAAAAGGCTTATCCTGACCAGAAGTTTAATATCGAGATAGGTGTTGAATCAGAGTCAACTGCAAAAGACACAGTATTAACAGATATTGAAGCAGCAGCAGATGTTTATTCATTTGCAAGCGACCAGCTTGCAGACCTTGTAAGGGCAGGTGCACTTGCTGCTATTGATGATGTAGGAGAGGTGCTTGCAAAGGCAGGCAAGACACTTGATGATGTAAAGAGTGCAAATGCTCCTGATTCTATTGAGGCAGCAACAATTGATGGCAAGATGTATGGTTTCCCTACAGGCGGGGCTAACACATATTTCTTATACTATGATTCTTCTGTTATTTCAGAAGAAGATGCAAAGACATGGGATGGAATTCTTGCAGCAGCAGCAAAAGCAAAGAAGAAAGTCGGAATGACATTAAACTCAGGCTGGTATAATGCATCGTTCTTCTATGGTGCAGGTTTTACAACAGGGCTTAATGAAGATGGCACTACAACAATGGACTGGAACGGAACAAGTGCTGATGGTATAAGCGGTGTTGATGTAGTTAAGTCAATGCTTGATATTACTTCTAATTCAGCTTTTATGCCTATAGCTGATGGCCAGATTTCTAAAACAATTGCATCTGGTGACCTCTGTGCAGTAATTTCTGGTGCATGGGACAGCAGCAACGCTGAAGAAGTATGGAAAGACGGATATTCTGCAACAAAGCTTCCAACATATACACTTGGTGACAAGCAGATACAGATGGCTCCTGCATATGGTTATAAATTTGAAGCTGTAAATGCATATTCAAAGAATACAGGATGGGCTGTGCTTCTTGCAGAGTTTGTAGCTAATGAAGAGTCACAGAAACTTCACTTTGATATGAAGAAACAGCCTCCTACAAATTCAAATGTGCTTGCATCTGATGCTATACAGACTGACAAGGCTATTGCGGCAGCAGTATCACAGGGTGATTTTGGTGTAATCCAGTTAGTTGGCCAGAAATACTGGGATACAACAAAAACATTTGGTGAAATGGTTGCGAAGGGCAAGATTAAAGCAAAAGATGATGCAGCAATCCAGAAAGCGCTTGATAACCTTGTAGATGGCGTAACTGCACCATTAAGTTAAGAAATATACAGGCAATTTAAGGCGGGATGGCAGGCAGGCTGTGTGCAGATGCCTGCCTTTACTGCCAGATGCTGGTTTTTATAATGAAGAAAGACGGGGTGTATTTATGGCAGATAAAAAGAAGAGCACTGCTGCTGAAGCGGTGGGCGGCTTTTTTAAGGCTGTTGGCGGCTTTTTCTCCAGTTTTGGGACAGCAGTTGCAAAGGGGGATATTTTCGTAAAATTATCACTGTTGTGGTGGGGAGCCGGTTATGTACGCTATAAGCAGTATGTAAAAGCCATCATTATGACAGCATTAGAAGCAGGCGTAATCTTGTTTTCGGTTTTCTTTGCATCACAGTATGTACCAAAGTTTGGTACACTTGGAACTGTAAAGGCAGAAATGATTTTTAATATTGACACAATGAAGAATGAGTTTAACGACTATGACCATTCTTTTATGATATTGTTATTCTCGCTTTTCAGTTTTGTTGTATGGTTTGTTGCCATAGTTATCTGGATGAGGAATATGGTAAATGTGTATAAACTCCAGCTTATGGAAGAAAACGGGGAACATATCAATACATTTAAGGAAGATTTAAAGCTGTATATTGGTGAAAAGTTCCATATTACATTGCTGGCAATTCCTGTTCTTGGTATTGTTGTGTTTACAATTATACCAATTCTTTTGCTTGTATTTGTTGCATTTACAAATTATGACCAGCAGCATATGCCGCCATCGGAGCTTTTCACATGGGTAGGCTTTAGCAACTTTATAACACTGTTTGGCGGTGGAGGGCTTACAGCAACATTTGGTTATTCATTTGTGCGTGTACTTGGCTGGACGCTGGTATGGGCTTTCTTCTCAACAATTACAACTTACATTGGCGGAATACTTCTGTCACTGCTTTTAAACAGTGCAAAGACAAGGTTTCCAAAGTTCTGGCGCCTTATGTTTGTAATTACTATCGCAGTACCACAGTTTGTGTCACTGTTGCTTGTAAGGAATTTCTTTGCAGATGATGGTATTGTAAATACAATTTGCAGCAATATACATCTTACAGGCTTTTTGCGTGATATCGGGCTGGTTTCAACTGACCACATACCATTCCTGTCAGCGCCAGGCTGGGCACATGTGATGATTATTTTAATTAATATATGGGTTGGTGTGCCTTACCAGATGTTAATTGCTACTGGTGTACTGATGAATATTCCAGAAGACCAGCTTGAAAGTGCTAAAATGGATGGGGCAAAGCCATTCCAGATATTTACAAAGATTACTATGCCTTATATGTTATTTATTACAGGACCGGCACTTGTTACAGACTTTGTAAAGAATATTAATAACTTTAACGTAATTTATCTTCTTACACAGGATGTTTATACCACTACAAACCAGGCACTTGCCAACTCGCAGGCGCAGGAGGTGGATTTGCTTGTAACATGGCTTTTCCGTCTTACACAGGATTACTATAACTACAAGATGGCATCAGTAATTGGTATTGTTGTCTTTGTCATATGCGCATTGTTTACTTTAGTTGCATTTAACTACATGATTGGCGGAGATAAGGAGGGGACATATCAATAATGAAAGTAAAGAAAATGAAAGATAAGCGTACATCAACGATTATAATGCATAATGTGTTAATTGGTGTACTTGCTGTTATCTGGCTTGTTCCTATTGTATGGCTGGTATGTACGTCATTCAGTGAATATCCAGGTATTAATGTCAGTACATTCTTCCCGAAGAAGTGGAGCATTGTGAATTATGTTAAATTGTTCCAGCCTGATACTGTGGCACAGTTTCCACAGTGGTTTCTTAACACATTTGTAGTTGCATGTGTAAACTGTGTTATCTCTACACTGTTTGTACTGATGGTTGCATATGCAACATCAATTATGCGTTTCCCTATGAGGAAACCTCTTATGAACATTGCAGTTATACTGAACCTGTTCCCTGGTATGCTGTCAATGATTGCAGTTTATTTTGTATTAAAAACATTTAGCCTGACAAACAGCTATGCAGGTCTTATAATGGTCTATTCTGCGTCATCAGGGCTTGGTTACCTTATTGCGAAAGGTTTCTTTGACACAGTGCCAAGGGCGCTTTGTGAGGCAGCACGTATAGATGGGTGCAGTGAAGCACGTATATTTTTGCAGATGGTAATTCCTATGAGCCGTCCTATTGTAGTATATACTGTTATTAGCAGTTTCCTCGCACCTTGGATGGATTTCGTATTTGCAAAGATGATACTTAATGCAGGTGTATCTTCTAAATATACAGTTGCTATAGGGCTGTATAAGATGCTGGATAAGAGTCTTATTAATAATTACTTTACCCAGTTCTGTGCGGGAGGTGTGCTGGTATCAATACCTATATCAATACTGTTTATGATTATGCAGAAATTCTATGTAGAAGGTATTACTGGTGGCGCTGTAAAAGGATAAATGGTCTAGCAATGTTTGGTTTATGCCCCGCTGTTTATGGCGGGGTTTCTGGTTTTTTACGCCGTTTTTAACGGCATGGAGGTATTAAGATGCAGAGGATGGGAAGGCGTGTTGCCTGGAGGCTGCCAAGTATTACTGCCGATGGATTAAAAATATTTGCATGTATAACAATGCTTATACAATCTATTGGTATTGCAGTAATAGAAAAGGGAATAATTAATCTTGACAATTATACACAGGCAGAATTGTCACAGGCTATGGCAGATGACAGCAGCCTTATGGCAGCAGCTGGTGCGGGTTCTGTTATGCAGCTTATAGGAGGGCTTTCTGTCCCAGTTTTTGCTTACCTGCTTGTTGAAGGTTTCAGACATACGTCAGATTTCCGCAAATATCTGCTGTCTATGTTTATATTTGCACTGGCAAGTGAAATCCCATATGATTTGGCAAACAGCCAGAAAATTGTGGACTGGAGCAGCCAGAATGCGCTTGTGACAATGTGTATATGTCTTCTTATGGTGTATTTCCTTGATTTATTTAAGGAAAAAAAGGGGATTGCTGTATCCCTGTTAAGGGGCACTATAGTATTATGTGCTGTAGTATGGGTAACAATACTTCTGGCATCATATGGGCTTTGCATGGTACTTCTTACAGCAGTTTTTTATCTTTTCTATTCCAGGAATGTATTAAAAACTGTACTTGGAATGGCGGTAAGCCTTTTATATGTAACAGGGCCATTAGCATTTTATGGAATATGGTTTTATAATGAACAACGTAAAGACAGGCTGCCAAAGTATGTTTATTATGTATTTTATCCAGCACATCTTTTAATACTTGGCATAATAAGCTGTTATCTGCAGGCGGCGTAAAGCCAGAAATCCTGCAGGCAGGGGTAAAAATATTTGTAACAGTCCAGCCTTCCATAAAAATATGGGTTTTACAGTGCCATTTTGTACATTTTTTGTGCAAAATGTGTACATAACCAGTGCTGAAGCACTGTTATGTTACTATATAAGGCTGGGTAGTAGCAAATATTTTAAAAATTATGCTTTTATACATTGACAAAAGAGAAACAGTAAACTATACTATGTTTATAATGTTGAACAACCGGTTGCACAAAATAAAATATAAAGGAGTATTAAGAATGGAGAACACATTTGTTGTTAATATTATCCACCGTCCTGAGATGGTTCCAGAGTATGCGGAGAAAGTTACAGGACAGGGCAAGGCAGAAGACATTGGAAGGAAGGCATTGCTTACAGAGTCACTGGATATATTTAAATTCCAGCAGGAAACAGC
>JAAWKM010000067.1 GCA_022797375.1 Lachnospiraceae bacterium | reverse complement strand
CGCAAAGGGAAGGATTACAGTAGCACATAAAAACGTGCCTGGCATGTTAAACCGCCTTACTAATGTATTTGATGGTGTAAATATAGCACATATGACAAACAAGAGCAAAGGCAATTACTCATATTGTGTATTTGACATAGACTCAGAAAGCACACAGCAGATGGCAGATAAATTAAACAGCATTGATGGTGTGTTAAAAGCACGTATAGTAAAATAGAATAAAAGCAGCAGAATTTAATTACAGATAAAAATCCCGCTCTGCGGGATTTTTTGCTTTATTTTGAGTAAAACATCCAAAGTTAGGAAAGGCGGGTATATTTATGGATTTTAATTTCAAAAAAAAGGGCAATTGCAATAATATTGTCATTTATTATAGCGGCAGGGGCAGTTTATAGCACTCCTTTAACAAGTAAAGAACAGGCAATTGTATCTGCAAAACCAGCCAGCAAATATAAAGTAAATTCTTATGGAGTATTAATTTCGTATACTGGCGGAAGTGATGTATATCTTAATGAAGATATTTCTGCTATTGATACAGGGGTTTTTGACCTGGTTAAAGTTAATTCTTTTTCTGTAAGCAGCAACAATAAATACTTAAAGTCTGTAGATGGCGTGTTATACACGAAAAATGGCAAGAAACTTGTGCGCTGCCCGTCAGGCAGGAAAGGAGATTTTACTGTTCCAGGTATCCATCAGGCAGGACAGGAATTGTAACAAATAATAAAACTAAAATATACGCTGTACCATCAGCTAAGACAAGTTATAAAATGGGAAGCAGGATTAAAAATATTGATAATTTGAAAACTGCAAAACCTTATATGGACAAGCTGGAAAAAATTATTGCAAACAGCAGTAATAAGAAATTTTCATCCAAAAATGGTGCTTTAATGAACGCAGATGGCACAAAAATTATTTTATACCCATGTGCTAAAACGGGAAGTTATATGGTTATAATGGCAGTCTGGAAGGCTTAACAATTATTGGCTGGACAAACACATGCGCTGAGAAGCTGGCAAAGAAAACAGGAGCAAAATTTGTAAGTGCAGGCATTGTTCCAAGGCGGGTAAAAAATATAAAAATTAATGCATATATAAATCCAAAAAGAATAAAAATTTCATGGAAGCGTGACCCACAGGCCAGCGGGTATGAAATTTATACAGAAAATAAAAAGTTAAAAAATATACCAGATAATAACATTACAGAAACCAGTTTTTATATAGGCAGGAATTACGGGGTTACATTGTATGTAAGGGCATATAAAATCCAAAAAGGTAAAAAGATATATGGCAGGCCTGTTAAAATAAGCTATTATCCTTATTAATTTTCTGTCTGGAATAACAGGCAATGGCAGGTTTTGTATAAAGTTTGTTAAAAAGGCAGCATGGAATACCCAGGCTGCCTTTTTTGCAGCTTTAAGCTGCATTATTATTAAAAACAAAACCTTCTGGCAGCTATGCCATGCCATTTGCTGTTTTATATTTGTAAAGCATATGTGCATGGTTCTGTTCTTCAATCTGGATATCAGCCAGAAGTTTTCTTAATGCAGCATCAGCAAAAAGGAAAACATCCATATTATATTCAGATGAAACAAGTTTCTCTGTGGCAATACAATCTGTTACAAGGAAATTATCAGATTTTTTATCATCACTGTTTGTTAATGTGCTGTATGTTGCTTCTGGTTCATAATTTTTACCATCACTGTCATTACAGTTACATGAAGGGACTGTGCCGTCAAGTACCTGCTGTAATGAATTAAAGTGCTCCTGTTCTTTCTGTTGTAATGTCTGGAATAATTTCTTTAAAACAGGGTCTTTGGCTTCATCACTATATTTACCATATTTTTTAATACATGTCTGTTCCTGTGTCTGTAAATCTTTAATAGCTGTTTTTTCTTTTTCTTTTAATACCATTATAATCCCTCGCTTTAATTTTTTAAGGATATGAATTGTTCCTTTATATGGTAGTCTGCACTTATTGGTGAAAATTATTCATTAAATTTCCAGTTATACTGCTTTACAGTATTAGAAACCGGAGATATAATAAAATACAGTGTATGGTAAAAAATGGGTTTTAATTTTCTTTATATTATTTACATAGGGGTAATTATATGGAAACAAGGTATTATGATATTGGTGTAAATTTGTTTTGCAGGCAGTTTAAAGAGCCAGAAAAAATTATACAGGATGCAGCAGATAATTATGTATGTTGTATTTTAACTGGTACAGATCCAAAGGAAAATAATAAAATAGAAAAGTTCGTAAAGACACATAATGTCTACGGTACGGCGGGAATACATCCACATAATGCTGATGGTGCAAGGCTGGAGGATTTTCTTGCTATTGAAAAGATTATCTCAGGGAATAATAAAGTGGTTGCTGTTGGTGAATGCGGGCTGGATTATGACAGGATGTTTTCTACAAAGGAAAACCAGACCAGATGCCTGGAGAAGCATATTGTACTTGCTGAAAAGTATAATAAACCACTATTCCTGCATGAACGTGCAGCAGCAGATGATTTTATACGCAGGTTTAAAAAACACCAGGATATCTGCCAGAAATCCGTAGTACATTGTTTTACAGGAGATAAAAGAACATTAGACAGATATCTTTCAATGGGGTTTTCTATTGGTGTTACTGGCTGGATTTGTGATGACAGGCGTGCAAAGGAACTCAGGGAGGCAGTAAGCATTATTCCTCTTGACAGAATATTAATTGAAACAGATGCACCATATCTTGTACCAAGGAATATAAGTGGCCTGGGCAAAGTAAATGTGCCGCAGAATATTATATATGTTGCCAGGGAGCTTGCAAAGTACATGAAAGTGCCAGAAGATGTTTTGATAGAGAATGCAAAGAAAAATACAGAAAAAATTTTCAATATAACTCCTGGCAAATATGGCAGGAATTAATTAAAAAGATTGATTTAACCAACAGGGCTGTGCTGCCAGATATAAATACAGTGGCGGGGACTGGCCTGTGAATAGTAACAGTATAAAAAAACTTCTTGCAGTATTGAAAAATTTTCCTTGAAATTTTTTCCCTAATTGGGTACAATAGGAAAGAGGATATATTCAAACAGTATTCTGGCAGGTTTTTCCGCCTGTTGTAATTGAGTACAGGCATTATAGTTACAGAGGGACAAGCCTGCATAGTATAAATATTTATATTTAGGAGGAATTTTTAAAATGGCAGTTAAAGTTGCAATCAATGGTTTTGGACGTATCGGACGTCTTGCATTCAGACAGATGTTCGGTGCAGAGGGTTATGAAGTAGTAGCTATCAATGATTTGACAAGCCCTAAGATGCTTGCACACCTTTTAAAGTATGATTCATCACAGGGTAAGTATGACAAGGCTGATACAGTTTCAGCAGGTGAGGATTCAATTACAGTTGATGGTAAGGAAATTAAGATTTACGCATTCCCTGATGCTAACAACTGCCCTTGGGGTGACCTTGGTGTTGATGTAGTGCTTGAGTGTTCAGGATTCTATACATCAAAAGAAAAAGCACAGGCACATATTAATGCAGGTGCACGCAAGGTTGTTATTTCAGCTCCAGCAGGCAATGACCTTCCTACAATTGTATACAATACAAACCATGAGACATTAAAAGCTGATGATACTATTATCTCTGCTGCTTCATGTACAACAAACTGTTTAGCTCCTATGGCTGATGCACTTAACAAGTATGCAGAAGTACAGTCAGGTATTATGGTAACAATCCATGCCTACACAGGTGACCAGATGACACTTGACGGCCCACAGAGAAAGGGTGATTTAAGAAGGTCACGTGCTGCAGCAGTTAATATCGTACCTAACAGCACAGGTGCTGCTAAGGCAATCGGTCTTGTTATTCCAGAGTTAAATGGCAAGCTTATCGGCTCTGCACAGCGTGTTCCAACTCCTACAGGTTCAACAACTATCTTAACAGCAGTTGTTAAGAAAGATGACGTAACTGTTGAAGGCATTAACGCTGCTATGAAGGCAGCAGCAAATGAGTCATTTGGTTACAACGAAGATGAAATCGTTTCTTCTGACGTTATCGGAATGAGATTTGGTTCTCTCTTTGATGCTACACAGACAATGGTTTCAAAAGTTGCAGATGGCCTCTTTGAAGTACAGGTAGTTTCATGGTATGATAACGAGAATTCTTATACATCACAGATGGTAAGGACAATTAAGTATTTCTCAGAGTTATCATAAGAAAGGCTTTCTGGTAAAGCTTTTTCTGGAGTATAATTTATCTGGATTACGCTTCATGTACGGGTCCGGTCTTTTAGTGGACCGGACCCGTTTTTTACAGCTAATGCCAGTTGCTGGCGGCAGCAGGAGGGGCATAAACACATCTAATGCTGGCATAAGGCAGTCTGTATAAAATACTATGCCGCTGGCTGACGTGGATGGACTGGGACAATTTATGTTTTTATGGCAAAATAAGAAAGGAAAATTTGGTGGTAAGATTATGTTAAATAAGAAATCAGTTGACGATATCAATGTAAAGGGTAAGAAAGTTTTAGTAAGATGTGATTTCAATGTACCATTACAGGATGGAAAAATTACAGATGAGAACCGTCTTGTAGCAGCACTTCCAACAATTAAGAAATTAATAGCAGACGGTGGCAAAGTTATACTTTGTTCACACCTTGGCAAGCCAAAGGGAGAGCCAAAGCCTGAGCTTTCACTTGCACCAGTTGCAAAGAGGATGTCAGAACTTTTAGGGCAGGAAGTCCAATTTGCAGCAGATGACAATGTTGTTGGGGATAATGCAAAAGCTGCTGTTGATGCTATGGCTGAAGGTGATGTAGTGCTTCTTGAAAACACACGTTACAGGGCAGAAGAAACAAAGAACGGGGAAGCTTTCTCAAAAGAACTTGCTTCACTTTGTGATGTATTTGTAAATGATGCATTTGGTACAGCACACAGGGCACATTGTTCAAATGTTGGTGTTACAGAGTTTGTTGATGGTGACTGTGTAGTAGGTTATCTTATGCAGAAGGAAATTGATTTCCTTGGCAATGCAGTAAATAACCCTGTAAGGCCTTTTGTGGCTATTCTCGGCGGAGCTAAAGTTTCTTCAAAGATTTCTGTAATAAACAACCTTCTTGACAAGGTTGATACTCTTATTATCGGTGGCGGAATGGCATATACATTTATGGCTGCGCATGGTGAGGAAGTTGGAAAGTCACTTCTTGAAGAAGACTATAAGCAGTATGCACTTGATATGGAGAAGAAAGCAGAAGAGAAAGGTGTTAAGCTTCTTATCCCTGTTGATACAGTTGCAGCAGATGATTTCTCAAATGATGCTAATTTCAAAACTGTAGGCCGTGGTGAAATTCCTGCTGATATGGAAGGGCTTGATATCGGCGAAGAGTCATCAAAGCTTTTTGCAGATGCTATTAATGGCGCTAAGACAGTAGTATGGAACGGGCCTATGGGGTGCTTTGAGATGCCAAACTTTGCTAAAGGTACTGTTGAAGTAGCTAAGGCGATGGCAGCTCTTGAGGGTGCTACAACAATTATTGGTGGTGGTGACAGTGCTGCTGCTGTAAACCAGTTAGGTTTTGGTGACAAGATGACACATATTTCTACAGGTGGTGGTGCTTCTCTTGAATTCTTAGAGGGCAAAGAGCTTCCAGGCGTAGCTGCTGCCGACGATAAATAATAACATTGTATTGTGCCAGGGGCACATGTTTTCATAACTATTTAAGCCGCTAGAGCGGCATGGGGGATTAAAATGGCAAGGAAAAGAATTATTGCAGGCAACTGGAAGATGAACAAGACACCTAGTGAAGCAGTTGCTTTAGTTAATGAATTAAAAGATTTAGTAAAAAATGATGCTGTTGATGTAGTGTACTGTGTACCTGCTGTTGACATTGTACCTGTCGTTGAAGCTATAAAAGGTACAAATGTAGAAGCCGGCGCTGAAAATATGTACTTTGAAGAAAGTGGTGCTTTTACAGGTGAAGTTTCAGCAGCAATGCTTGTAGATGCAGGTGTTAAATATGTTATTATAGGCCATTCAGAACGCCGTGATTATTTCAAAGAGGATGACTGCCTCTTAAATAAAAAGGTTAAAAAGGCATTTGAAGCAGGCCTTACACCAATCCTTTGCTGTGGTGAGTCATTAGAGCAAAGGGAACTTGGCGTAACTATGGACTGGATACGTTTACAGATTAAATCGGACCTTTCTGGAATAACTGCAGACCAGGTTAAAAAACTTGTTATAGCATATGAGCCAATCTGGGCTATAGGAACAGGCAAGACAGCTACAGCAGACCAGGCACAGGAAGTATGCAAAGGAATACGTGACCTTATTGCTGAAATTTATGATGAAGAAACAGCGGAAGCTGTACGCATACAGTATGGCGGGTCAATGAATGCAGGAAATGCAAAAGAATTACTTGCAAAACCTGATATTGATGGCGGCCTTATAGGTGGGGCTTCACTTAAAAAAGACTTTGGTGATATTGTGAATGCTTAAGAATAGGTTTTTTGAAAAAATCTGATACTTCATAAGTGTGATAAAATGGGGGTATCAAGGGAAATGAGTTCCTTTGGTATCCCTTTTTGGTGTCTTAGGGATTGACGGAACTATTATAAATATATATCATAATATCATAAATGATAGATTTGAAAAACTATCATACATCAGAAATTTATACAAACAATCTTTTATAAGAACATATGTTTATTGTGTCAAAGAAAAAATAGAAAGGAGAAATACTCTATGAAAAGAAGAATACAGATATTGTATCAAAATGGTATTAAGAACACTTTAGCCCATGCAGGTTTCCTCTTTGTGGCAACATTGATTATAACTATTTCCACTGCTTGTTTATACATAGTAATTTTATTATAATAGCGTATATCATTTGTGGGGAGGTTGTGTTTATGTCTAATATAATTTCAAGAAACTTCAGAGTATTATGTGATTTTATGGATATATATCAATTTATGGCTGATATATATGAAAAAGACTGGCGGAATGGTGTTCCTGCTCCGTTTTTGGAGTATGCACTTTCCAGTGACTGGATGAATAAATCCCTGACGCATCACTGGAAGATTTGGGAAGATAATGGTTGCATGGCAGGTTTTGTTTTTTACGAAAACCCTGTCCATGATGTATACTTCAGCCTGCGTCCGGGCTATGAGAATCTGGCAGATGAGATGGTTACTTATGCAGTTTCATCTATGCCACGGGTAGATGGTTATCTGAGATTTGTTATTTTTGGGGGACAAGACGCAATTAAAGAAGCAGCAGCAAAAGCTGGTTTTCGGCAATCTTTTGACTATATGTATAAAGTTTTTGACTTTGGACAATCTCTCAATTATCCGTTGCCGGATGGATTTCATTTCGTGAAACCAGAAAATTTTTCAGTTGAAAAAACAGTGGAGTGTTGTTGGAAAGGTTTTGACCATGAAAAAGAGGAAGGCATTTGGGATGGAAATGCTGAGGCTGGATACTATATGCTGATGTCACCACATATGTGTAAGGAAAATTCTGTTATCATTGAAAATGATGATGGAGAGTATGTTTGTTACGCAGGTATGTGGTGGACTCCTCAAAACCACCTGGCTTATATGGAGCCATTATGCACTATTCCAAAGTACCGGAATAAAGGCTTGGCATCAGCGGCGCTTTCAGAACATTACCGCAGACTTAAACCATTAGGTGCAACACACATGACAGGTGGCGGGAATATATTCTATGAGAAGATAGGATTTAAGCCCCTGGTTCATTGGACTTTTTGGGAGAAAAACTTATGATAAAGAAATCAAAGTATATAATGTATACTGTAAAATATTAAAAATGTGTAATACATTTGCTGGCATTAAAATGTTTGAAATAGTGCCAGTGTTTTTTTGCAAAAAATTGTGAGATTGTATTTATTATTCAAAAAGTGTTAGATAACCCATATGGTGCAATAATCATTGCAGTAAGAAAAAGAGATTGAAATTTTCAGCGAATTATTAGTAGCAACGACTGGCTCAAAAACTATAAAAAATATAAAAAAGATATTGATATAAAAAAGAAAACATATTACAATGTTATTACAATTAGGAAACATTATCATTTATAATGAAAGGAGAAACTTATGGTTAAAGTTAAGTTATGTAAAAGGTGTAGTTTATGGAAAAGGGCTGCAGCTCTGGCATTGTCAGTAATAATGACAGTTCCGGTTTTACAGTCATCAGAGGCATTAGCAGCGGCAAGTGCTTCATCTGCATCAGGCACGACAAGGATATCTGTCCATGACCCATCTGTCTACTATGATGCAAATAGTGGTTCTTATTATATTTTTGGGTCACATATGGCACAGGCATCATCTTCAGATTTAAGAAACTGGTCTGGTATAGGGACACAGGGATATGACAATACTTCACTTTATGCCAGTGAAAATGTGGAAGGCACTTACTATGTCCAGAATAAATACAGCGGTTTATATCTGGATATTGAAAATGGTTCTGCAGAAAATGGGGCTAATGTACGCCAGTGGACATATAATGGTTCAGATGCGCAAAAGTTTAAATTTGTGTCACTGGGGGATGGGTATTACTACATTTTAACAGGTGCATCAGGGTATAATAAATGTGTTGATGTAGAAAATGGTTCTGGTGATGATGGTACTAATATCATGCAATGGGAATACTGGGGCGGTGAAATGCAAAAATACCGTATTGTACAGCAGCCTGATGGCAGTTATGCTATTTTAACAAAGGCAAGTGGCTGCCAGTCAGGACTGGATTTGTATGAATGGTCCCAGGAAGCAGGCGGCAATATTAATGAATGGAATTACTGGGGCGGTGAATGCCAGAAGTGGAATTTAGTTGAGGCAGGGAACAATACGGGAAGTACAAAGGTTTCTAGTAATGAGCCCCTGGAAAATGCGCTGGCATCTTCTTTCCTTTGGGCAGGATATAATGATGCTGACTGTTCAGGTTCTTATGGGGTATGGGCTCCAGATATTATCTATAATCCAGATTATGTATGGAATGATGGAAGCAAGGGTGCATATATGATGTATTATTGCACATCTTCCACTTATATCCGTTCATGTATAGGATATGGCGTGTCAAAATCGGCAACAGGACCATTTTCTTATGTGGATACAATAATTTATTCTGGATTTACAAAGTCCGATAATAATGTGACAACTACATCTAATCTTGGGACTAAGACAGTAAATACTAATTATAGCAATACTAATATTCCAAAGCTGGTCAATGAGGGAAAGTTAAGTTCTGTAAGGAGTGGCTGGTTTAACAGCAAAGGAGACTATAACAATACATTATTTCCAAACGCCATAGACCCTGCTGTACTTTATGATGCCAGTGGCAGAATGTGGATGACATATGGTTCATGGTCAGGCGGTATTTATATTTTAGAAATAGATAAAACTACAGGACAACCAGTTTATCCAAAGTCAAATAGTGGACAGACTGATGGTTATTTTGGAAAGAGGATTGCAGGTGGTTATGGTAAGTCAGGTGAAGCACCTTATCTTATATATGATAAACAGAGCGGATATTATTACTTATATGTAACTTATGGATGGTTAGGCTCAAATGGCGGGTATCATATGCGTCTGTACCGTTCCAGGACAATTAATGGGGATTATGTAGATGCTGCTGGCAATCCTGCTATATTCACTTCTTCCACAAACCAGGCAGAACGTGGGATTAAAGTTATAGGAAATTATAGTTTATCTACACTGGCAGCGGGATATAAATCAGGCGGGCATAATTCTGCATTTATTGATACAGATGGACAAAGGTATTTAGTTTACCATACCAGGTTTAACAGCGGGTCAGAATATCATGAAGTACGTGTACACCAGCAGTTTTTAAACCAGGATAACTGGCCTGTGACAGCAGTGTATGAATATCTTGGCAGCACTATTTCCAAGAATGGATATAATATGGCAGATATGGCTGGTACTTATGAAGTTGTAAATCATGGAACTGATGCATCTACTGCAAATGTCGGAATGCTTGAAACAAAGAAAATTACATTGGCAAGCGATGGTAATATTACAGGTGGTTACACAGGAACATGGAGTTATACACCAGGAAGTTACTATTGCCAGATGGTTATTAATGGTGTTACTTATAAAGGAGTGTTTTTTAAACAGAAAGATGAAACAACTGGCCATAATAACCGTATGACATTTACATTAATTGGTTCTAATAATGAAACATTCTGGGGAAGTAAAATGGCAGTTGCTGTTTCAAACCTGGAAGGAACTTTTTATATTAAAAATGCATTTTCCAGATTGTGTCTGGATGTAGCAAATGGCAGTAATGATAATAATGCCAATATCCAGCAATGGTCTTATAATGGCCTTGATGCACAGAAGTTTAAAATTGTATCAAATGGAAATGGATATTACCATATTTTGACAGGTGCATCAGGATATAGTAAATGTATTGATGTGGCAAATGGCAGTACATTAGATGGTGCCAATATTGCCCAGTATACATATAATGGAAATGACGCCCAGTTATTTAAACTGGAGCCACAGCCAGATGGGACATATGCAATTCTTACCAAAGCAAGTGGCTGTAAATCTGGACTGGATGTATATGACTGGAGTGAGGAATGTGGCGGAAACGTCAACCAGTGGAATTACTGGGGTGGTGAATGCCAGAAGTGGATTTTGGAACCTGCTGGTTAAATAAACCATATACTGTAGTATTTGGGAATTATGGAAGAATAACATTAAAAATTTTATTTTTTTGATATGGAAAATACCTTTAAAGTAGCAGATTTTTATATTTTATCTGCCTTCTTTAAAGGTATTATATCAGTTGTTCCTTTTTATATTCTTAACATACTACTAATGATTTTGTAATAATATCTCTATTTAAGCATTTTTATTTATCAAGGCTCTTCATTGTCGGGAACAATAGCACATCCCTTATTGCAGGTGAATTTGTCATTATCATTACCATTCTGTCAATTCCAAAACCTATGCCACCAGTTGGAGGCATTCCTATACTAAGTGCATTTAAGAAGTCTTCGTCTGTATGGTTAGCTTCTTCATTTCCAGCTGCAAATTCTTTTTCTTGTGCTTCAAAACGTGCACGCTGGTCAACAGGGTCATTTAATTCTGAATAAGCATTTGCCATTTCCCATCCATTGATAAAGAACTCAAAACGTTCTACGTAACCAGGGTTATCTGGTTTTCTCTTTGTAAGAGGAGATATTTCCACTGGGTGGTCCATTACAAATACAGGCTGGATTAAATGCTTTTCTACATATTCCTCAAAGAAAAGGTTGAGTATGTCACCTTTCATATGTCTTTCTTCATATTCTATATGATGTTCATCTGCCACTTTCTTTGCTTCTTCTGTTGAATGTATTGTATTAAAATCAACACCTGAATATTTTTTAACAGCTTCGAGCATTGTAATACGTTCAAAAGGTTTTGATAAATCTATTGTATGTTCACCATAAGTTAATATTTCTGAACCTGTCACTTCTTTTGCAACATGACGGTATAACTTCTCTGTTAAGTCCATCATGCCATGGTAATCTGTATATGCCTGGTATAATTCCATAAGGGTAAATTCAGGGTTATGCCTTGTGTCAAGCCCTTCATTCCTGAATACACGGCCAATCTCATATACTTTTTCAAGACCGCCTACTATAAGGCGTTTTAAATAAAGTTCAAGTGATATGCGCAGATGCAGGTTTTCATCAAGTGCATTAAAATGTGTGTCAAAAGGTCTTGCTGCTGCACCACCGGCATTAGATACTAACATTGGTGTTTCAACTTCCATAAAACCATCTGAATCAAGAAAACGGCGTATACTGCTAATCACCTTTGAACGCTTGATAAATGTTTCCTTAACATCTGCATTCATTATAAGGTCGACATATCTCTGACGGTATCTTATATCTGTATCTGTAAGCCCGTGGTGTTTTTCAGGAAGAATCTGCAGGCTTTTTGAAAGAAGGATAACTTCTTTGGCATGTACTGAAATTTCGCCAGTTTTTGTTTTAAATACAAATCCTTTTATTCCGAGGATATCACCAATGTCATATTTTTTAAAGTCTTTGTAGCTTTCTTCACCAATATCATCCCTTGCCACATATGACTGGATATTTCCCTTAAGATCCTGTATATTACAGAAAGATGCTTTGCCCATTACGCGTTTAAACATCATACGGCCTGCTATTGTTACTTCCTGGCCTTCGAGACTGTCAAACTGGTCTTTTATATCCTGCGAATGTATAGAAACATCATATTTTGTAATTTCAAAAGGGTTTTTGCCCTCATTCTGTAGATTTTCAAGTTTTTCCCTTCTTACTTTAAGAAGGGAGCTGAGTTCTTCTTGCGTCTGTGGTTTATTCTGCTGTCCTGCCAATGTTAACGCCCCTTTCCTGGTTTGCTTTGTATTTTTATTCTGATAATGGTGTCCTTTTTATGCTGATTATTTCGTATTTAACTATTTCGCCTGAAGGTGTTTCTACTTCAACCTGGTCACCTTCTTTTGAACCTATAAGTGCAACACCTACAGGTGATTCATTAGAAATTTTGCCATTCAGGCAGTCTGCTTCTGTAGAACCTACAATTTTATATTCCATTTCTTCGTCGAATTCAATATCTTTTAAGAGAACTGTGCAGCCAATGCTTATGGCATTTAAATCAACATCTTCCTCATCAACAACTTCTGCATTTTTAAGGATTTTATCAATTTCTTCAATACGAAGTTCAATATCACGCTGTTCATCTTTTGCAGCATCATATTCTGCATTTTCTGATAAATCGCCCTGTTCCCTTGCTTCTTTTATTTTTATAGCAACTTGTTTACGTCTGTTTAATTTTAAGTCCTGTAACTCTTCTTCTAAAGCCTTAAGGCCTTCATATGTTAAAATATTCTTTTTCTCCGCCATTTACTCTTCCTCCAATTTCTAAATAATACTTTTAGAATGCCGCGTTCATTATTAAACAAATAGCAAATACTAATTATAACTTATCTTACTGTACTAGTCAACTTATTAATCCTGTATTTCTGCTTCCTGACGCTTTTGAACCATCTTCAGGACTTGTCCTGAATGGTGCAACAGGGATTCCATTTGCACCAAATAATGTTATCTTACGGTAGTTTGTCCAGCAGTACCTTGCATATAAAGGTTTTTGCACTTTATCTGATTTAAGTATAATAACAGAGCCTTCTATATCTGCTTCTGCAGGATAATATTTTTTATCAGCGCCTGCTATTTCAAAACCTTCTTCATTTTCTGCCCTGCATATAATTCCAGATTCTGCATTCCTGAATTTTATATGCATTTTACTTCCATCTGTAAAATATGATTCATAAACCGGCCCAAATGCAGCATCAGCATTTACACCTCCATATACATGGTACATTGCTTGTAACATCAGTCTCCCGCCTACAGGTTCTTTGTCTAAAGGATGTATGTTTCCATATTCACCATATTCAAGTATAACGGCAATTCCTGTATTTTTAACAGTATTATAAAGCCTCATCTGCGCTTCACGTATAAATGGCCAGTTCTGGTAATCTGGTTCTCCTTCGCCCTGGAATATTGGAAGCTGTACTAGCATAAATGGCAGAGTGTCGTCTTTCCAGTCATGTCTCCACTGTTTTACAAGTTTAGAAAGAAGTTCATAATATGTATATGGTTTATGGTCATCTTCTTCACCCTGGTAATATAAAAATCCTGCAAGTGTATATGGCGCTATGCGGGAGAGCATTGTTTCATATAACCCACATGGACGGTGTTCATTGCGCGGGCCAACAGGTCCTGGGTATTTGTTTTCGCCAAAAAGGCTGATTGCTTCGTCCCATGAAGGGTTTGGTGAAGTAGCATAGTAATTTCCAACATTTTTATCAAATTCTGCCTGGTAAACAAGATATTCTTCCCATTCTTTAAGATATTCTGCTTCATCCTGGTTTGCCACTATATCATCATATTCTTGAAGATAAGAAGACAGGCATTGTTCTTGTCCAAGGAAATCACGGCTTATCCAGCATGATGCAGAAGTCCCGCCCCAGTTGCAGCCAATTATTCCAACCGTGACACCGAGCTTTTCTGATAGTTTGCTGGCAAAATGGTATCCAACAGCAGACCACCTGCTGCATTTCCCAGATGTAAACTTATCCCAGGAACTTCCAGCTTCAGCCTTATATAATTCTTCACCTTTCCACGCCACTTTTGGTGTGTAATAGTACCTTACATTGCAGTTTGTGGCATTGTCTGATGCATTCTCTATTATTTTGCTGCCATCCCTGCAGTCTTTAAGTTCCAGTTCCATATTTGACTGGCCTCCTGCAAGCCAGACTTCCCCAATCATAATATCATCAAAATTTACCGTACTGCTTCCATCTGTTACAGACATTTTATAAGGGCCGCCTGCATTAAATGGCGGCAGGTATAAGCTCCATTTTCCATCCTGGACTTTTGTTTCTACAGTTTTGTTATCCAATGAAACAGTAACTGATTCTTTGTCAGATTTCCCCCATACTGCAATATTTTTATTTCTTTGCAGTACCATACTGCTGCTAAAAACAGCTGGCATTTTAAGCATTGTTAATCCCTCCTCAGATATTTGTACAGGAACATTTTCATAAGTATACTATTTTATAGAAGCTGTTTCCTGCCCTGGTATTATTGATTGTACACATAGTTTCCATTGGCTGCAAGTTTTTTTCTTAATTTTATGTCTGTTTTATAAATAATTATTTCTTATATAATTTTCTCTTATTTTTCCAGTAGTCCTGGTTATTTATGTTTTATAAACTTTTTTCTGGGATGATTTTGTCAAGAAAAATACTTGACAATGCTCCAAAGGTATAATATAATGCTTTTTGTGCTTGGGCATGTTTGAAAGGAGGTTATTATGGCATTCGACAGCCTTACTGAAAAATTACAAAATGTTTTTAAGAACCTTCGCAGCAAAGGGCGTCTTACAGAGGATGATGTAAAGACAGCTTTAAAAGAAGTTAAGATGGCATTGCTTGAGGCGGATGTAAATTTCAAAGTAGTTAAGAATTTTGTTAAAACCGTACAGGAAAGGGCGGTAGGGCAGGATGTACTGAACAGCCTTACACCTGGACAGATGGTAGTCAAGCTTGTTAATGAAGAACTTATAAACCTTATGGGAAGTGAAACAACAGAGCTTAAACTAAGGCCTTCCAGTGAGATTTCAGTTATACTTATGTGCGGCCTGCAGGGTGCAGGAAAGACTACTACTACAGCAAAGATTGCAGGAAAGCTTAAGTCAAAGGGACGCAAGCCGTTGCTTGTGGCATGTGATATTTACCGTCCGGCCGCTATAGAACAATTACAGGTTAATGGGAACAAGCAGGGTGTTGAAGTTTTTTCTATGGGCACAAGCCATAAACCTGCAGATATAGCTAAAGCAGCAATAGAACATGCCTCAAAAAACAATTACAATGTTGTAATCCTTGATACAGCAGGACGTCTTCATATTGATGAGGACATGATGGAAGAGCTTATGGAGATAAAAGACCAGGTCTCCATAGACCAGTCTGTGCTTGTTGTAGATGCAATGACAGGACAGGATGCAGTTAATGTTGCAACAACATTTAATGATAAAATTGGTATTGATGGTGTTATACTTACGAAGCTTGATGGTGATACCAGAGGCGGTGCTGCCCTTTCAATAAAGGCAGTGACAGGACGTCCTATATTATATGTGGGCATGGGTGAGAAGCTTTCAGACCTTGAACAGTTTTACCCTGACCGTATGGCATCACGTATTCTTGGAATGGGGGATGTGCTTACTCTTATTGAGAAAGCAGAAGCAGAACTTGACCATGAGAAAGCAAAGGAAATGGAACGTAAGTTCCGCAAAGCAGAATTTGATTTTAATGATTTTCTTGACCAGATGGGACAGTTAAAGAAAATGGGAGGCATACAAAGCATTTTAAGCATGCTTCCAGGAATGGGCATCCCAGATGGAATTGAAATAGATGACAGCATGTTTAAAGGGATAGAGGCAATAATATATTCCATGACATTAGAGGAAAGAGGCAACCCTGCAATAATAAACCCTTCAAGGAAGAGGCGCATTGCAAAAGGTGCAGGGGTTGATATATCAGAAGTTAATAAGCTTATGAAACAGTATGAGCAGTCTAAAAAAATGATGAAACAGATGTCTGGCATGATGTCAGGAAAAGGCAGGAAGAAAGGCAAATTTGGCCTTCCAAAGCTGCCATTTGGTTTATAGTGCATATCATTATGCTGTAAAACATGGAAAAGGGATGCAGCGTGTGTCCTGGCAGCACATGTATAATAGCAGCATTTAGATATATATATAACATTTTTAAGGAGGTGAAAACAGGAATGGTTAAAATCAGGTTAAGAAGAATGGGCAAGAAGAAATCGCCTTTTTATAGAATAATAGTAGCTGATGCAAGGTCTCCAAGAGATGGAAGGTTTATTGAGGAAATCGGCACTTATGACCCAAACCAGAATCCAAGCGTATTTAAGTTTAATGAAGAAAGCGCAAAAAAATGGCTTGCTAATGGTGCAAAGCCAACTGAAACAGTAGGCAAGCTTTTAAAACAGGCTGGAATTATGTAATCAAGCCAGGCATTGCTGCTTGTCCTGTAAAGCAGGAAAAGGGGGAGGTTCCAGGTAATGAAAGAATTAATAGAGGTTCTTGCACAGTCACTTGTTGACCACCCTGAGGAGGTCACTGTAACAGAGACTGAGAAAGATAATGAAATTATTTTTGAACTTAAAGTAGCCCAGGATGATATGGGAAAAGTTATTGGAAAGCAGGGGCGCATAGCTAAGGCAATACGTTCAATAGTTAAGGCTGCTGCGTCCAGGACTGATAAGAAAGTAACTGTTGAAATAGGACAGTAGCCAGGATTTACCCTGGAAAACGCCTGTGCCATATGGTATAGGCGCTTTTTGCTTTTGGAGAAAGGCGGTATAAATATAATATGACAGATTTATTCAGGGTTGGCGTTATTGCCAATACACATGGAATACGTGGGGAAGTAAAGGTATTTCCGACAACAGGTGAACCAGAAAGATATAATTACCTGAAGGAAGTAATACTTGATACTGGAAAGGAAAAAAAGACCTTAGAAGTAGCTTCTGCAAGGTTTTTTAAGAACCTTGTAATTGTTAAATTCAAAGGTATTGATAATATAAATGATATAGAACAGTATAAAGGCTGTGAATTATTTGTAACAAGGGAAAATGCAATCCCTCTTAAAGAAGGTGAGTGTTATATTGCTGATATGTATGGGATGAAGGTAGTGACTGATGATGGCAGGGATTTTGGCATATTAGAGGATGTAATGGAAACAGGGGCAAACCTTGTATTTGTGGTAACTCACAATGGAAGTGAAGTCCTTTTGCCAGATATTCCTGATTGTGTAAAGAAAGTAGATATGGAAAATAAACTAGTTACAGTCCATATAATGAAAGGATTGCTGGATTAAAATGAATTTTCATGTTATGACATTGTTTCCTGGAATGATAACTAATGCAATGGGCGAAAGTATAACAGGAAGGGCAATAAAAGCAGGGCTTATAAGTGTCAATGCTGTAGATATAAGGGATTTTGCCATAAATAAACACAGCAGGGCAGACGATTACCCATATGGCGGCGGTGCAGGGATGGTCATGCAGGCAGAGCCTGTTTATTTATGCTACAGGCATATCTGCAGCCAGATACTGGATAAGCCATATTTGCAGGATGAATATAACACTGTAAAAAAAGAGCCTGGAATACGTGTAATATATCTTACACCACAGGGAAAAGTTTTTAACCAGAAACTTGCAGAAGAATATTCGGCAGAGAATGATATAATATTTTTATGTGGCCATTATGAAGGGATAGATGAGCGTGTAACAGAGGAAATAGTTACTGATTATGTTTCAGTTGGGGATTATGTGCTTACAGGTGGTGAACTTCCTGCCCTTTTAATAATGGATGCAGTATCAAGGCTTGTGCCAGGAGTATTAAATAACTGCATCTCAGCAAGTACAGAGTCATTTTCGGACAATTTACTGGAATACCCACAGTATACAAGACCTGCTGTATGGCGTGGCAAAGAAGTCCCGCCAGTCCTCTTATCTGGAAACCATAAAAAACTTGCAGAGTGGTACAGAGAACAGTCAGTAATAAGGACTGCACTAATGAGACCAGATTTACTGGAAAGCGCAGAACTTACACAGGCAGAAAGGGAGCTTGCAGATGGGATTACCAGGAAAAGTAAAATATAATGGCGTTTGTTTTTTGGTTTCTATTTTACTAACAGGCTGCAGCACATTTCTACAGCCAGCCCAGAAGAAAGAACTTATTAAAACAGGATTTGCGTTTAACACTACTTATACAATAACTTTAAGCGAAGGCGGAAATGAAGGGTTATTAGATGAATGTGTTGCCAGGTGCCAGGAATTTGAAAAGATTTTTAGCAGGACATTAAAGGGAAGCGAACTATATGATATAAATGAAATAGAAAAAGCTTATTTAAAAGTTTCAGATAAATTGGGCATAAATACATTTATAAATAAAAAAAGTACAAATAAAAACGGTGGCAAGAATATTTTTGCAGATGAAAAGGACAGGAAAGCAGCGGAAACAGAAATAAAGGCTGTAACAGACCCTGGCAATAAAGCGGTCTTCCATCTAAATAATGATGGAAGTATTGAATTTAGTGTATCAGATATTTTATATGAAATTATGGAAAAGGGAATGTATTATTCAGAAATATCAGATGGTGTTTTTGACATCACAGTAGAGCCTGAAAGCTCGTTATGGGATTTTACATCAGACAACAGGAAAGTGCCAGAAGATGCACAAATAAAGAAGGCAGTAGCACTTACGGGTTATAAGAATGCGGTGCTTAAGAATAAAAAGCTGGTATTAAAAATACCTGGAATGGGTATAGAACTTGGTGCTATTGCAAAGGGTTTTATTGCAGACCAGCTTAAGGAATACCTTGTGGAAAATGGTGTTACGGGTGGCACTATAAACCTTGGCGGCAATGTGCTGTGCATTGGGAAGAAGGCAGATGGCAGCCCTTTCCATATAGGAATACAGCATCCATTTGCAGGCAGGAATGAAATTATTACAGCAGTAAAAGCAGAGGATATTTCTGTAGTTTCGTCAGGAATTTATGAAAGATATTTTATACAAGATGGGGAAATGTACCATCATATTTTAGACCCGTTAACAGGGTATCCATATGACAACGGGCTAGTAGCAGTTACTGTTATTTCTGGGAAATCTGTGGATGGTGATGCACTTTCTACTACATGTTTTGCAATGGGGCTTGAAAAAGGGCTGGAGTTTGCTAATTCACTCAAAGATGTATATGCAGTATTTATTACAGAAGATGAAAAATTACATTATTCAGAAGGATTTAAAGAAATGGAGACAGTGAATTGAGGGAAAATTATATCAGGAAACATATTATATTCCACGGACGTGTGCAGGGTGTGGGGTTCAGATACCATGCAAATTATGCAGCCCAGGCGTTAGGGGCTTCAGGATGGGTTAAAAACCTTTATGACGGTACTGTGGAATGCGAAATACAGGGTACTCCTGGCATGGTGGATGATTTTATCCACATGTTACAAAATGGAAGATATATAGAGATAGATTTTATAGAACAGAAGAAAATCGATTTAAAGGAGGAAACATGCTTCAGAATAAGGTACTAGAATATAATCTTTACCTTGCGGGGCTTGTGTTTGCGGCAGTTTCTTTTTTGGGAATTGCACTTGTTTTATTCACCCCGTTTGAATTTTCAGATATAATGCCGGAATGTGCATTTAAATCCATTACGATGATTTACTGCCCAGGGTGTGGCGGCTCAAGGGCAGTTGCCGCCTTCGTGCAGGGGCACTGGATAAAATCATTTATATACCATCCATTTGTACCATATTGTGGAGTGCTTTATATAATATTTATGGCAAGGGGAACAGCAGCATTTTTTTCAAGAGGAAAGTATAATTATATGAAGTTCAGGAATGCTTACATATATTTTGGCATTGCAATAATTATTGTACAATTTGCAGTAAAGGATATAATGCTTGTAGTTTATGGAAAAGATGTGCTGCAGTATGTTTCTGGGATTTAAGAAATATTATATATTTTACAAAAATTATTTGAAACAGTACATGGAAAAAGTACACGTCCGTTTCATAAAATTTCCAGCTATTCTGTGATGGCAAAGGGACGCAGGGTTTCTGTGCCAAGACTTGTATTTTCCATTCCAGAGCACGCTTCC
>JAAWKM010000066.1 GCA_022797375.1 Lachnospiraceae bacterium | reverse complement strand
AAGCAATTTCAATGCCTGCTTGACAGCCGATATCTTGACAAAATTATAAATAACTGGGTTTGTTTATAAAAATTTAACTGGTTCAAAAACCGTGATTATGTAACTAAATTGTCTTGGATTTTTTTATATTTTGTGTTAGTATACATATATTAACATATTAATTGGTTTTGATGGAGGTGGAGATATGGCAGACTTATCAGCTATAGGTGCATTATCATCCCTTAGTGAAAAGGACTTATATTACCAGTATTTAATAAATAACAATCCAGCAAGCAATATGTTTAAGGCTTTGGCAGGAAATAATACGCAGGACTCTTATGATGGCCTTGGATTATCAGGACTTATGGGTACAATAAGCCAGGCAGGTTCTTTATCAGGGCTTTCATCACTTCTTGGCTCATCCCTTGGGATTTCTGGCAGTGATGGTCTTGGTTCTCTTGGCATGGTATCAAGCTTTTCGTCTATTCTTAAGCTTTACCTTAATGCAGAGACAAGCGAAGCAGGCAATATGGCACAGGAGCTTTCAGAGGCGCTTGAGGAGGCAGACGCGGCAGGAGAATCTGCAACAAATTCATATAAAACTGTACAGGAAATTTACCAGTATTTTTTGGATAAATCCTCATTAACAGCACAGGCCTTAAAGAATAATACGTCTTCTGGCACAGCACAGGCACAGGCAACAGGGGTTTCTGGAATATCAGGCCTGCCACAGATGGTTTCACCATCAGAAGCTTTTGAAGAATTTGATTTTGATGGATACATAAGTAATATTGAAAGCGGGCTGGGGAATGTCTGAAGCATATTAATTCTTAATTAAAAAGTAATATAAAAGTAATATATAATATATAAATATGACATAAAAAGATGGTAAGATAAGTAATTAGAGTATTTATCTTGCCATCTTTTAAATTTTTATGGATGGTACAGGTTTTACAGGTTAAGGTTTGTAAAGCCGTATTTTATTTTATATTTAATAAAAGTTCCGGTAATTATACGTACCAGAGTGTACACAATAATTATAAATGCAGGAACAGTTTTAAGAGGCACCGTATAAATGTTATGCAGGTTTATATCAGCCTGCCATAAAAGAAGCAGGAAGCAGTTTATCAGGTAGCTGTATTTTTCGTTTTTATATCTGGTTATTGTGAAATTGTATTTTCCAGCTGTATATGGAAGAGCAAATTCTTCTGTGTCATGCTGGTTTTCAGATATGCTTGCAGCAAGCCCAAGAAAAAGTGGTGCAAAAACTGCCGCAAGGAAAATATATGCTGGTGTTGCACGCATTGGAAAATATATAAGCGCAAGCAGGACAAGCAGTACATATTTAGAATATTTTAACCCTGCATATCTGCTTATAAGTGATATTTCTTTATTTAGTTTTTTGGAATTTTGCATATAAACGCCTCCAGTCTGGCATATTTTGTGGTTTTGTACAAATTATATTATAAAACAAGCGGGCGTTTTAGTCAAAAGGTGTATTTTAATAATAAAAGCAACAGGCAGTAGCAGTTCAGCCTTCCATAAAAATGCGAAGATTTTTGACATGCTTTTCGTCAAAAATATGAGTTTTACAGTGCCATTTTGCACATTTTTTGTGCAAAATGTGTACATAAACAGTGCTGAAAGCACTGCGTTGTTACTATCCAGCCGTAAGGCTGGATAGTAACAACAGGCGCTGCAATGCCTGGATGGAAATTTATAAAAAATCCACTTTTAAATTTGCAATAAATGGTATATAATGTTTAAGTATATGTTTAATTTAGTTTAACTTTGGAAAAAATAGAGTAGTAAGTTGCGTTGAAAGGAGAAAATTAATGGTTGGCAGTGATATCGGAATTGACCTTGGCACAGCTAATGTGCTTGTATATATAAAGGGTAAAGGTGTTGTTTTAAGAGAACCTTCAGTTGTTGCATTTGACAGGGATACTAATAAAATTAAAGCTATTGGTGAAGATGCGAGGCTTATGCTTGGCCGCACACCAGGCAATATTGTTGCAGTGCGTCCATTACGCCAGGGAGTTATATCTGATTATACTGTAACTGAAAAGATGCTTCGTTATTTTATCCAGAAATCATGTGGCAAGACCCGTTTCAGGAAACCACGTATAAGTGTTTGTGTGCCAAGCGGAGTGACAGAAGTTGAGAAGAAAGCTGTAGAAGACGCAACATATGAAGCAGGAGCAAGGGAAGTAGCGATTATAGAAGAGCCAATAGCAGCTGCTATTGGTGCAGGAATTGATATTGCAAGGCCATGTGGCAATATGATTGTGGATATAGGAGGCGGTACTGCTGATATAGCTGTAATTTCCCTTGGAGGTACAGTTGTCAGCACATCTATTAAGGTTGCAGGAGATGACTTTGATGAAGCCATTGTACGCTATATGCGTAAGACACATAACCTTCTTATAGGTGAAAGGACTGCAGAGGATATAAAGGTTAAAATTGGTTCAGCATATAAACGTCCAGAAGTTGAAACTATGGACGTAAGGGGGCGCAATCTTGTTACTGGCCTTCCTAAGACTATAACGGTAACATCTGATGAAACACTTGAGGCATTAAAAGAGATTACATCACAGATAGTTGAAGCAGTCCACAGTGTTCTTGAAAAAACACCTCCTGAGCTTGCGGCGGATGTTGCAGACAGGGGAATTGTGCTTACAGGTGGAGGCAGTCTTTTATATGGGCTTGAAGAGCTTATAGAGGAAAGGACAGGCATTACAACTATGACTGCACAGGACCCTATGACTGCTGTTGCGGTAGGTACTGGCAAGTTTGTAGAATTCCTTAGTGGCAAACGTGATGACAACGATTAAGTAAAACTTTGCTGGATAAATAGGGATTGGCTCTGGAATATTAAAAATATAATATAATAAAATTAGTGGTAAATGTAACCAATTGAAGTGTATAAGGCTGTTATATGCTAATTGGTTTAATAAAAAGTGACGATATATTAATGTGGGTAAATTTATATATATGTAACGCAATAACTGGTTTCTGCGTATTTTATGTATTGTCTGTGGCTGTACAGCCACTATGTTTGGAAGTGTGGAAGGGGATTTATAAATGGTCAGAGGATTATACACTGCATATACAGGTATGGTTAATGAACAGAAGAGGCTGGATATTATTTCCAATAACCTGGCTAACTCAGCTACGGTTGGTTATAAGGCGGAGAATGTTACAAGCCAGTCTTTTAAGGATATGATGGCAATTAAGATAAGGGATGGTTCTAATGCATACCTTGATGAGCCAATTGGCAATATGAACCTTGGTGTTAAGATAGGTGAAACATATATGGACTGGACACAGGGTTCTTTAAGGGAAACCGGCAATACATATGATATTGCCATTGAAGGTGATGGTTTCTTCACAATGAGGGTTACAGATGCCAATGGCAATGATGAGACAATGTATACACGTAACGGAAGGTTTACTGTAACAAGGGATGGGTTTATAGTTGACTGTGACGGCAACCACCTGCAGAGTGCCAGTGGTGATTTGCAGGTTCCTGTTGATGCAACAGAGATTGCAATTAAAAACAGCGGTGCAGTTTATGCAGATGGTGTTTTGATAGATACAATTGCACTTACAGACTTTGAGGATTATAACTATCTTGAACTTTATGGTGAGAATATGTACAGGGCAGTAAACGGTGCAACTATTAAGCAGGCTTATGCAGGTATGCTGCAGGGATTTACAGAACAGTCCAATGTAAATGTTATTGACCAGATGGTTTCAATGATTACAATTACGCGTGCGTATGAAGCAGGACAGAAAATGATACAGACGCAGGATAACCTTATTGGCAAGGCTGTTACTGAAGTCGGCAAGTTATAATTACAATAAAATATTTATGTGGCATTATGCCAGGAAGCATTCCTGGATTTTAGTGCAGGGAAGGGCAGGTCTTTTAATATGATGAGGTCACTTTGGACTGCTGCTTCGGGCATGAAAGCCCAGCAGACCAGTCTTGATACTATATCAAACAATCTGGCAAATATTAATACAACTGGTTATAAAAAAGAGACAACAGCATTCCAGTCACTTTTATACCAGACTATACAGGAAAGGACTAATGACACAAATGGTGTTGTAAAGCCAATTGGTGCACAGGTCGGCCTGGGTGTTAAAGTCGCAGCAATTACAACATCATACAATGGTGACGGTGAATTAACCGCAAGCGATGGTGATTTTGATTTTGGTATAAATGGTGAAGGTTTCTTTATGGTTGAAATGCCAGATGGTTCTACAGGTTATACAAGGAATGGGCATTTTATACTGGCAGTTGATACTGCTGGAATGACACTTTCAACGGCTGATGGTTATGCAATACTTGATACAAATGGCAACCGTATTACATTTGCCAATGATTTGGATGCTTCAAGGCTGTACTTTGATAATTATGGCAATATATATTATAAAGGTGATGACAACAACCCGGTTCCTTTAAATATTTCTATAGGAATGACACAGTTTAACAACCCGTCAGGGCTTGATAAGCTTGGTGGAAGCTATCTTGGCGCATCACTTGCTTCAGGTGAGCCAAGGGTTGAAGGGCTTGATGCAAACCTTAAAAGGAGCGTTGTAAAACATGGGTATCTTGAGCATTCCAGTGTACAGGCAGTGGACGAAATGGTTGACATGATTGTTACACAGCGTGCATATGAAATGAATTCCAAGGCAATACAGGCTTCAGATGAAATGTTACAGCAGGCGAATAATCTCAGGTCATAATAAAGAAGGGTAAGGTGGTTTTATGGCTTCTATATTAGATACATCATCAATATATAATACATATTATAATAATATAAATTCCTCTACAGGTTCTTCTTTACAAAACAAGCTTGACAGCATAGGGACAACAGAAGATGAAGATAAGCTTATGGAAGTCTGTAAGGATTTTGAATCATATTTTGTACAGAAGATAATTGAAGAGTCTAAGAAATCCCTTGAAAATGAAGATGAAAAGGGAGAATATATGCAGTATTTCAGTACTATGCTGAACCAGACATATGCTGATGCCATTGTTGATGGCGGCGGGTTAGGCCTGGCACAGCAGTTATATGATTCGATGAGTAATAACAAAGGTTCACTTTCTTCCTAAGCAGTGATTAATTGCTAAAACCAAGATTAAGGGCAGTGGCAGCTGGAGCAGAAGCGGTATCCTGCACTGGCATGAGGAAATCCATATGAATATTTTGCTCCTGGCTGCTATAAGTGGATTGGAACAATGAGAACAAAGTATAATTTATAAAAATGAATAAACGGGCCGCTGCTTTTAGCAGTGGCTTTATTCTTTATACATTAAATTTATAGTAGGTAAAACTATATATTTTTTATGGAAGGGACTGGTATTTTTAATGATGGAGGCCGAAGGATATGTAGACCGTATTACGTTCCGTAATGAAGAAAATGGTTATACGGTATTATATCTGGCTGACCCTTCAAAAGAAGAGGGGGAAGAAAAAGAAACCTGCTGTGTAGGATATTTTTCATTTGTATCAGAAGGGGAATACCTTTTAGCCAGGGGAAATGAAGTGGTACATAGGAACTACGGGCGTCAGTTACAAGTAGAAAGTTATGAGGAAAAAACACCTGATGATGAATTTGCAACAGAGAGATATCTTGGCTCTGGTGCTATAAAGGGGATAGGGCCTGCACTTGCAGCAAGAATAGTAAGGAAATTTGGTGCAGATACTTTCAGCATTATTGAAAAAGAACCTGAACGGCTTGCAGAGGTTAAAGGTATAAGTATGAAAATGGCTGTAAATATTGCAGGCCAGTTTTCAGAAAAGAGGCAGACACGCCATGCAATGATGTTTTTGCAGGATTATGGCATAAGCATAAATATGGCTGTAAAAATATACAAATATTATAAAGATGATATTTATGAGATACTGCATAAAAACCCTTATAAACTGGCAGAGGATATATCAGGCATAGGGTTTAAGTTTGCCGATGCCATTGCCCAGAAAGCAGGTTTCCAGCCAGATTCAAAGTACCGGGTACGGGCTGGTATAATTTATTCACTACAGCAGTCGGGCGCACAGGGACACTGTTACCTTCCAGAAGATGAACTGGTTAATACTGCAACAGAACTTTTATTAACAGACAGGGAAGTTGTTGCACATGAAACAGATGCACTGGCACTGGATAAAGAAATTGTTATACAGGAAACAGGAGATGAAAGGCGTCTTTATATAAGCAGGCTCTATTATATGGAGTTAAATTGTGCAAGAATGCTTTTAGACCTGAATATACATTTTCCGGCTGATATGGCAGAACTTGAAAAAAGGACACAATCAAACCAGCAGAAAGAAATCGTCCTTGATGAATTACAGAAACAGGCAGTATACCATGCTGCTATGGATGGTGTCCTTATAATAACAGGAGGTCCGGGAACAGGTAAAACTACAACTATTAATACAATTATAAGCATATTGGAGGAAGAAGGGCTTGAGGTACTTCTTGCTGCTCCGACAGGAAGGGCGGCTAAAAGGATGTCAGAAACATCCGGAAGGGAAGCACAGACTATACACAGGCTGCTTGGTGTAAATGGCGGAGGAGGCAATGAAGGTGGCATGCATTTCGAAAGAAATGAATTGCAGCCACTTGAAGCAGATGTTATTATAGTAGATGAGTTTTCAATGGTTGACATATATCTGCTACATGCACTTTTAAAAGCACTTGTACCTGGAACGCGCCTTATAATGGCAGGGGATGCCAACCAGCTTCCATCGGTAGGGCCTGGCAATGTATTAAAAGACATGATACAGTCAGGGTTTTGCAGTGTAGTAAAACTTAACCATATTTTCAGGCAGGCAGCTGAAAGTGAAATTGTAACTAATGCACATAAAATTAATGCTGGCATGCAGATAAAACTTGATAATAAAAATATGGATTTCTTCCATCTTGAAAGAGATAACCCACAAGATGTAATTAATGTAGTAATACAGCTTATAATGAAGAACCTGCCCCCTTATGTTAGTGCAGAACCATATGATATACAGGTGCTGACACCAGTAAGAAAGGGTCCTCTGGGAGTAGAAAACCTGAATAAAATCCTGCAGGGCTATATGAATATGAAATCACCTGGCAAAAAGGAAAGAGAATTTCACGGAATACTTTTCAGGGAGAATGACAAGGTAATGCAGGTTAAAAATAATTACCAGATAAAGTGGGTTAAAGCAAACAGGTTTGGTGATGTATATGATGATGGCACAGGGGTTTTTAATGGTGATACAGGGGTCATAAAGAGCATTTCAGAAATAGAAGAAACTGTTGTAGTTGAGTTTGAAGAAGGAAAAACAGCAAAATACAGTTTTAATGAAATGGATGAGCTGGAACTTGCATATGCTGTAACGATACATAAGTCGCAGGGAAGTGAGTATCCTGCTGTAATTATACCAGTATTAGGAGGACCTAAAATGCTGTTAAACAGAAACCTTCTTTATACAGCAGTTACAAGGGCTAAGAAGTGTGTAACACTTGTTGGAAGTGCAGCAGTTATAAGCCAGATGATAGGAAATGTAAATGAAAAGAAACGTTATTCGGGGCTTTGCCAGCGGATAGTTGAAATGGAGGAAATAGACACTGGAGGACTGGTCTAAATATGTAAAATATGGGAAAGAGGCTTTAAGGCTTCTGGCAGGGCTTATATATCCAGAGAGATGCCCGGTATGTGGAAAGGTGATGCCAGCTGTGGCAGACGGCAGTATTTGCCGGGACTGTGCAGGCAGGACAGAATTTGTAAAAAGCCCTTTTTGCATGAAATGTGGCAAGCCTCTGTGGGGTGGCGGGGAATTTTGTATGGACTGCATGAAAAAAGAAACTTCATTTATTTGTGGAAGGGCAGTATTTGTGTATAATAAATATATGAAGAAGTCCATAGAAGATTTTAAATATTATGGGAGGGCAGAGTATGCAAAGTTTTATGCCAGAAATATGTTTCAAATTTATGGCAGGTGGATAGAGAGCATATCACCAGATGCATTAATACCTGTGCCTGTACATATTAACAGGATGCTGGACAGGGGATATAACCAGGCTGGAATTATAGCAGACATATTAGGGGAACTTACAGGAATACAGGTTATACATAACCTTATTGTACGCAGAAAAGACACTATCCCGCAGAAAGAACTTACAGACAGGGAAAGAAGGGATAACCTGTATAAAGCCTTTGAAATAGTAAAGCAAACCCGGGAGTTGTATCAGGATGTTAAGTGTGTTATAATAATAGATGATATATATACAACAGGCAGTACAATAGAAGAGTGTTCTTATGTCTTAAAATGTGCACATATAGAAAGTATCTATTTTTTATGTACTTGTATAGGAAAAGGATATTAATGAAGGGAGGTATCTGGTATGGATGTCAGAAATTGTAAAAAATGTGGAAATTTATTTGACTATACAGGCAATTCACTTTGTCCAGCCTGCGAAAAGGAAATGGAAGAAAAATTTATGGAGGTGAGGAGGTATATATATGAGAATCCGGGCGCAGGCATGCCGGAAGTTGCGGAGGAAAATGATGTTCCAATGCAACAGATAAAGAAGTGGGTACGGGAGGAGAGGCTGTGTTTTACTAAGGATTCTGGTGTTTCAATAGAATGTGAGAAATGTGGGAGACCGATACTTACAGGCCGTTTCTGCCCAGGGTGCAAACAGAATATGGCAAATTCATTGAATAATCTTTATGTTACAGCAGCACCACAAAAGGATAAAAAGGCAACTAGTGCAAAGATGAGGTTTCTAGGCAATTAATGTCTGAATTTAAAGGAGGGAGCTCTTTGACAGATATGGAGGTAGATGAGATTTTCGATTGTGCTTTCGTATCGGTATCTAAAAAAATAGCTTCATTAAATCTTAAAAGAGAAACAGAAAGAGATTTAAGAAGAGATAATAGTTATACCGGTTCTGTACTTACAAAGGGAAAGTTTAATTCCCTGGTAGTTTGTGAAATTTCATCTGATGTTTATGAACATATCATTTACGTTATGAATGGCGGAACGCCAGCTTCTGATGATGAGAAATTGCTTTATATTAATGAATATATAAACATTGTATGTGGCTGTGCTTTGTCTAATATAAGTAATAAAATAGGGGGTGCATCAAGACTGACGGTTCCGGTGTTCTTGAAGAAAGGTGAGACAATCGGGGAAGAAGATAGAAAATCTAAAAATGTGGTTCTATATTATGAAACTGATATAGGTGTAATCCGTGTTTCGGTTTACTATTAATAGTGTGCATAATTTAAAGGAGGATGACAAATGGATAAAACAACTATTTTGGTAGTAGATGATTCGCCATTTGCTTCTAAACAGATTAAAGATATTGTTGAAGAAAATGGGTATGAAGTTATTGGTTATGCTAAGAATGGCGAAGAGGGCATAAAGATGTATGAAGAGCTGCGCCCGGACATGGTGGTGCTTGATATAATTATGCCGGGGATTGATGGTCTGGAAACAGCACAGATATTAAAGGAAAAAGACCCTGATGTGACAATTCTTATGCTAAGTTCACTTTGCGATTCAGGCACGCTTGAAGAAGTACGCGCAATCGGGGTTAAGTACCTTATACCTAAACCTTGGGAAGATGATGTACTTCTGGCGACACTTGAGCTGTTAAGAAAGCACAGGGAAGAACATCTTGCAGCAGCAGAAAAAAAAGAAGACTGATAAATATGAGGGGCTGTATTTTAATATCTGGCTGCAGATATTACTATATAGTCCTTTTTGTGGTTTTTCCAGTTATTTTGTGTGGCAGGCGGACAATTTTTATAATTTATTTGAATATATGGTAAAAAAGGTAATAGGTAGAATAACTTCATAAAATTATTAAATTTTTTATTACTAAAAGTTTTTTGTCAGGGATAATACATAGGTTTTAAGGAATGGCAGGATATTTGTCTTGCTATTCCTTTTTATTGTTGGAAATATTTAAAAGCAGGTTTTGCGTGCCGGATGCCAGCAATATTCCATAAAAGGGAGACTTTTAACCCAGCCAGTGCCTGTATTCTGTTTTAAACATAAAAAATGAACAGCAGTTTCTTTTTTATATAGGAATACTATGCACTGCTGTGTGGGGTAAGTAGCACAATGCATACAAAAGCCATGTCTGCGGCATTCTTTTCTGTATGGAATATTCCTGGCTATGGCACAGAAACCGTCCGTAGGCATATTTATACAGGGTATCTGGATATTTTTGTCATTATGCACAAAAAATTCCAAAAAATCTATTAGAAATTACAATAAATGAACTGTTGACGAACACTATAATAATAGAATATACTTTCCTTGATTATATAATATTTTGATTTACAAAGTAAGACCAGAGAATGGGGCAGTATGGCAACGGCACTATTGGGGCTGGGACTGCTTATTAGGGAAAACCGGATGGATAAAGCTATAGAAACAATTAATTCAGATTTGGTCTGGATTTTTGATAATATACTGCATGTTGAGGCCGTTTCAGTTGCAGCGGAGTGTGAAGAAAAGCTGTCTATGACAGAGGTCCATACAATTGCTGCAATAGGGACTGGCGAACATAAAAGCATGGGTGAGGTGGCAGGAAAGCTGCATATTACAGTTGGCACGCTGACCGTTGCAATCAATAATCTTGTCAAGAAGGGGTACGCCAAAAGATATAAAAGTGAAAATGACAGAAGAATTGTAAGAGTTGGTTTGACTAACCAGGGCAGGAAAGTATATTATATACATGAAAAGTTCCATGCAGATATGGTAGATGCCATGACAGAAGGGCTTAGTGATGGTGATATGGATATACTTGCAAAAGCACTGTCAAACATTAATAACTTTGTGGCGCAGAAAGAACACCAGTGCAGCGGGTATTAACCGGTGCAGGGCGGTAACTGGTTCTGCACATTTAAATACCAGATAGGAGTAACAGTATTATGACAACAAGAATAATTGCTACAGGGGCATATGCGCCCGGACAGGTCATTACAAATGATGACATGGCAAAGGTGGTTGATACAAGTGATGAATGGATAACACAGCGTACAGGCATAAAAGAAAGGCATATATCATCAGGTGAAAACACCTCTGTACTTGCCGTTAATACAGCCAGGCAGCTTCTGGAGAGGGCAGGAAAAAGGGCTGAAGATATAGATTTAATAATTATAGCATCCGTTACGGCTGATTATGGTACACCTTCGCTTGGGTGTATGGTGCAGAAAGAGATAGGAGCATCAAATGCAGTTGCATTTGATATTACAGCTGCATGTAGTGGTTTTATGTTTGCTTTAAGTATTGCAGATAAATACATAAAGTCAGGCATATATAATAATGCAATAGTAATCGGGGCTGAAACTCTTTCAAAGATTGTTGACTGGTCTGACCGCTCTACATGTGTGCTTTTTGGTGATGGTGCTGGTGGTGCATATGTTGAGAAATCCCAGACAGATGGTATAATAGAAGAAGAAATTGGTTCAAAAGGTGAATTATATGATATACTTACAGAAGGCCATACAGAATGTAAGAATGCATTTAATGATAAAAAAGAAGAACCAGACCCTTTATGGTATGTTAATATGAATGGAAGGGAAGTTTTTAAGTTTGCCACAAAGTCAGTAGTAAAGAGTGTTGAAAGGGTATTAGAAAATGCAGGGGTGACAACAGAAGACATAAAATTTGTAGTGCCACACCAGGCAAATACAAGAATTGTAGATGTGATTTCTAATAAACTGGGCATACCACATGAAAAATTTTATATGAATATAGACAGGTATGGCAATACTTCATCGGCAAGCATTCCTATAGCTCTTAATGAATTAAATGAGAAGGGGTTAATCCAAAGAGGTGATAAAGTTATTCTTACAGGTTTCGGTGGAGGAATGACATGGGGGACTATGCTGGTTTCATGGTAGGATGTTCCGCTGTATACAGCCAGGCTGTGGCAGCGTATCATATGATGCCAGGGTCAAAAGCATATAGCAATGCGTGCTTTCACGTGAATTGCTATATGCTTTTGACCCACCAAACACCGGCAAGAAGCATATTTGCTTGCAAATATGCGGGATTGGAGGTGTTTACAGGATTGCGGGAATTGCATGGCAATGGAGCAATCCGTAGCATCATCATATATTTTATATTAATTTAATTTTAGGAGGAAAAAGTTATGGTATTTGAGAAAATCAGGGAGATTATCGCAGAGCAGACAGGCAAGGATGAAGAGGAAATTACATTAGATACTAATGTAAAGGATGATTTAGATGCTGATTCTTTGGACTTATTCCAGATTATCAATGATATTGAGGATGAGTTTGACATCTCTGTAGAAGACCCAGAGGCTATTGTTACTGTTAAAGATATAGTTGATTTTGTTGAAAGTCATAAGAATTAATAGGAAATAAAGTTGTCTGGCAGTACCGGTGTTTTTTCCCGGTGCATGCCAGACAATTCCATAATACCGGAGGAGGAGCAGATGAAAACTGTCTTTATGTTCAGCGGCCAGGGTGCACAGTATGCTGGTATGGGGAAAGATTTATACAATAATTATACAGTTGCAAAAGAGATATTTGACCAGGCAGATGAAGTGCTTGGTTATTCTATAAGAGACATTTGTTTTAATGATGAGAAAAAACTTGGGGATACAGAGTTTGCGCAGCCTGCAATACTGGTTATGAGCATTGCTGCTATGAAAGTATTAGAAGAGCGTGGTGTGCGTGCTGATATGGCTGCTGGTTTAAGTCTTGGCGAATATTCCGCATATGTTGCAAGCGGAGCTATGGATTTTAAAGAAGCAGTTGCCCTTGTCCAGAAGAGAGGAAAATTCATGGCAGAGGCAGTCCCTAATGGTGAGGGGGCTATGTATGCTATTATAGGGCTGGATACAGAGTTAGCTGAAGAAGCCTGCAAAGAAGCTATGGATATGGGTCTTGGGCTTGCAGTACCTGCTAATTATAATGCACCAGGACAGATTGTTATTGCAGGCAAGGCAGAAGCAGTTGCAAAGGCAGCAGGGCTTGCAAAAGAGAAAGGTGCAAAAATGGCAGTAAAGCTTAAAGTAAGCGGGCCATTCCATACAGAGATGCTTATGCCAGCAGCAGAAAAGCTTGTTACAGAACTTAATAAACTTACAATTTCACCTATGAAGATACCAATATTTACAAATGTAAATGCGGAAATAGTACAGTCGGAAAATGATATCGTACCAATATTGGCAAAGCAGATATGCTGTCCTGTAAGATGGGAGCAGATTATACGCAATATGAGTGAAAAAGGTGCAGATACATTTATTGAATTAGGACCAGGAAAGACTTTATGTGGCTTTGTAAAACGCATATTAAAAGGCGTTATAAATGTAAATGTTGAAGATACTTCTACACTTGAAAAGGCTTTAGAAAAGCTTAATGCATAGCAGGGCAGGATATTGTAAAATTAATTATTTTGTGCCGCAGGAACGTGGCGTTTTTAATTTATCCATTCTGTAGTAATACAGCATTGGGCAGGATAGAAAATGCATCTAAGCGGCATGGGGGATTATTATGTTAAATGGAAAGACAGCAGTAGTAACAGGTGCAGCAAAGGGAATAGGAAAGGCAGTTGCCCTTGCATTTGCAAAAAAGGGATGTAATATTGTACTTAATTACCACAGTACACTGCCAGATGGTGTTGTTAGTGAAATTGAGGCATGTGGTGTAAAATGCCTTCCAGTGAAAGGTGATGTTGCAGATTTTGATTTTGCAGCACAGCTTGTTAAAGATGTAAAGAAAGAATTTGGCACGCTTGATGTGCTTGTAAATAATGCAGGGATTACAAGGGATATGCTGCTTATGCGTATGTCAGAAGAGCAGTTTGACCAGGTTATAAATACAAACCTTAAAGGTACATTTAATATGGTGCGCCATGCAAGCAGCCTTATGCTTAAACAGCGCAGCGGCGCTATTATTAATATGGCGTCAGTATCAGGTGTTACAGGGAATATAGGACAGGCTAATTATGCCGCTTCTAAAGCTGGTATAATCGGCCTTACAAAATCTGCTGCCAGGGAGCTTGCACAGCGTGGTGTTACATGCAATGCAATCGCACCTGGTTTTATTGAAACAGATATGACAGATGTACTTAGTGAGGATATCAAGAAAGGAATGCTTGAGTCTATACCACTTAAACGTTATGGCAATGTGGAGGATATTGCCAGTGCAGCAGTATTCCTGGCAGAGAACACATATATTACAGGCCAGGTACTGAATGTAGATGGCGGCATGGTTATGTAAAAATCCAGGCAGGCTTTTGTGTATGCGCTGTTATCCACAAAACCTGCCTTAATAAAGAAACAGCGCAGAAACGAGGTTTTAAATGTCAAGAAGATGTGTTATTACAGGAATGGGTGCAGTTACCCCGCTTGGAAGCACAGTAAGTTCATTCTGGGAAGGGATAAAGAATGGCATGTGTGGTATAGGCAGGATTACTAAATTTGACACAACAGATTACAAGGTAAAAATTGGTGCAGAAGTTAAAGATTTTGATGCTGAAAAGTATATGAATAAAAAGGATATAAAGAGAAATGATTTATATTCAGTTTATGCAATGGCAGCAGCAGCGCAGGCTATGGAGGACAGCGGCCTGGAGCTTAAAGGGGAGGATGCATTAAGGACAGGTGTTATTGTTGGTTCTGGCATTGGCGGTCTTATGACAATGCAGGAACAGGTAATACGTCTTAATGAAAAAGGTCCTTCGAGAGTTTCACCACTTTTTATACCTATGACAATCGGAAATATGGCAGCAGGAAATATTGCTATCCAGTATGGTGCTAAAGGTGCATGTGAAAATATAGTTACAGCATGTTCAACAAGCACGCATTCTATTGGCGCAGCATTCCGGAATATTAAACATGGGTACCTTGATGCATGTATAGCCGGTGGTGCAGAGGCATCTTTATGTGAAATTGGAATTGCTGGTTTTACAAATCTTACAGCACTTTCAACAAATGAAGACCCTCTTGATGCATGCAAGCCTTTTGACAAAGAAAGAGATGGCTTTGTTATGGGTGATGGTGCAGGAATATTAATTCTTGAAGAACTGGAGCATGCACTTGCGCGTAATGCAACAATTTATGGTGAAATAGCCGGTTTTGGCTCAACCTGTGATGCATATCATATGACAGCCCCTTCTCCTGACGGCTCAGGTGCAGCAAGGGCTATGAAGCTTGCAATGGAAGAAGCTGGAATAACTCCTGCTGATGTAGCATATATTAATGCGCACGGAACAAGTACACATGCTAATGAGGTGTCAGAAACAGCAGCAATAAAGCTTGCATTTGGAGATGAAGCATATAAAACACCTGTAAGCTCAACTAAGTCCATGACAGGGCATCTGCTTGGTGCTGCTGGTGCTATTGAAGCTATAGTGTGTTTAAAAGCGCTTGAGGAAGGTTTCCTGCCTCCTACAATTAACTACCATACCCCTGATGAAGAATGTGACCTTGACTATATTCCAAATACTGGAAGAAAAGCTGGCGGGGCTGTTTATGCACTGTCCAATACATTTGGGTTTGGAGGGCATAATGGTGTGCTTTGTTTTAAGAAATGGGAAAATTAAAGGGAAGGGGATATAAATTATGCAGTTTGAAGAAGTAAAAGAACTTATTGCCATATTTGAAAAGACAGACCTTAATGATATGGAAGTACAGCTTGACAATGCAGTTGTCCGCTTAAACAGGGGTAAAGCAGCGCCTATGCCGCCTCCGGTGCCACCTGTACATTTCCAGGCTGAAGGGCCTGAAGCTGTCTTTATGGCAGGTAAGATGCCTTCTGGTGCTGGCGGCAGTGTTCCTGCTTTTGACGGGATTTTGCCAGGAAAAGAAAATGGCAGCTTCCAAGACCCAGTGAAGACAGATAAAAGCTCATGGAGTGAAGGGGATACAGATAATGGGAATTTTATAACATCACCTATTGTTGGTACATTTTACCAGAGTTCCTCACCAGAGAAGCCTCCTTATGTAAATGTAGGTGATACTGTTGCAGAAGGTGATATTGTATGTATAATTGAAGCCATGAAATTTATGAACGAAGTTTCAAGTGATAAGAGCGGGAAAATTGTGGAAATCCTTGTTGAAGACGGGCAGTTTGTGGAATTTGGTGAGAAACTTTTCAGGCTTGGATAATACAAAGGTGCTAAAAGCGGCATAGAAGAGAGGTATATTATGGCGATGGATATAAAAGAGATAATGGAGATTATCCCACACAGGCAGCCATTTCTCCTGCTTGACAGGGTAGAAGAAATAATTGAGGGGGAATCCGTTACAGCTATTAAAAATGTAACATATAATGAACCATTTTTTGCAGGGCATTTTCCACAAGAACCTGTTATGCCAGGTGTGCTTATAGTTGAAGCAATGGCACAGGCAGGGGCGGTTGCGATACTTTCAATGGATGAGTTTAAAGGAAAGACAGCATATTTTGGAGGTATTAAAAATGCTAAGTTTAAGAAGAAAGTAGTTCCAGGCGACACTCTCCGTCTTGAAGTTAAAATAGAAAAATTAAAGAAAAATGCCGGAATTGGACAGGGTACAGCATATGTTGGTGACAAGATTGCTGCCCAGGCAGAACTGGTATTTATGATTGGTTAGTGGCGGTTTATGCAGCTTTTTGATTGGAGGGGTATATGTTTGACAAGATTTTAATTGCCAACCGCGGTGAGATTGCAGTACGTATAATAAGGGCATGCCGTGAAATGGGGATTAAGACAGTAGCAGTATTTTCAGAGCCTGACAGGGAGGCACTGCACACCCAGCTTGCTGATGAGGCTGTATGTATTGGTTCAGCGAAAGTACAGGACAGTTATCTGAATATGAATAATATAATATGTGCTGCTGTTGAAAAGAAAGTACAGGCAATACATCCAGGATTTGGTTTTCTTTCAGAGAACAGCACATTTGCTGCTATGTGTGAAGAGTGTAATATTAAGTTTATTGGGCCTTCTGCACAAGTAATTGATGCACTTGGTAACAAGTCCAATGCAAGAGATATGATGGTAAAGGCAGGTGTGCCTGTTATACCTGGCAGTGATGGTATTATTGAGGATGCAGGCAAAGCACATGAAGTTGCAAAGAAACTTGGCTATCCTGTAATTGTAAAGGCATCTGCCGGCGGTGGTGGCAAGGGCATAAGGATAGTGCGTTCAGAAGAAGAACTGGAAGAGGCTTTTGAGTCTGCCAGAAGTGAGACAATTAAGGCTTTTGGTGATGACAAAATGTATATGGAAAAGCTGGTTGAAAAGGCAAGGCATGTAGAAGTCCAGATATTAGGGGATTCACATGGCAATGTTATACATCTTGGTGAAAGGGACTGTTCACTCCAGAGGAAGAACCAGAAAGTGTTAGAAGAAGCCCCATGTCCTGTTTTGCCAGAAGATGTGCGCGGAAAAATGTGCAATTCTGCGGTACTGGCTGCAAAGGCAGCAGGATACCAGAGTGCAGGTACAATTGAATTTCTGTATGATGAGGCATCCCAGGAATATTATTTTATGGAGATGAACACGCGTATACAGGTAGAACACCCAGTTACAGAGATGGTTACGGGTGTTGATATTGTAAAAGAACAGATTAATATAGCTTATGGAAAGAAGCTTTCATTTAGCCAGAAAGATATTAAAGTAAATGGCCATGCTATTGAATGCAGGATTAATGCAGAAAATCCGTCACGTAATTTTGCCCCATGTCCTGGGCTTATTGATTATCTGCTTATACCAGCAGGAGGCCTTGGGCTGCGTGTAGATACAGCAGTATATGAAGGATATGAGATACCGCCATTTTATGATTCCATGATAGCTAAAGTCATTGTTCATGGAAATAGCAGGAAAGAGGCAATCTCAAAGATGAAACGTGCATTATATGAGTTTATTATAGATGGAATTGAGACTAATATAGAGTTCCAGAATAGTATTTTAAATAATCCAGATTACCAGAAAGGTAATTTTAATACTTCATTTTTAGAATCTTTTTTAGCAGAGTGGAAGGAATGATACTGTGAATTTATTTGGTAAAAAGAGTTATTTTTCATTGGATGGCAATGAAGACAAAAGAAAGAATGACAGAAGAAAAAAGAGGAATGAGCCATCTATACCTGATGGGATGTGGATTAAATGTAATACATGTAAATCCATAATTTATAAAAAAGAGGTTACAGAATATAAATTATGCCCTGAATGTGATGCACATTTCAGAATGAGCCCAAAGGAGAGAATTGCTATTACATGTGATGAAGGAAGTTTTAAGGAACTTGACAGCGGCATGAAGCCAAAGAACCCTATGCGGTATCCAGGCTATGATGAAGTAATAGAAAATGCCCAGAAGAAATCTGGAATACAGGAGGCTGTGGTAACAGGCCATGCTAAAATTGATGGTTATGAGGTGGTTCTTGCTATAATGGACAGCCATTTTATAATGGGAAGCATGGGTTCAGTAGTTGGTGAAAAGGTGACACGTGCAGTTGAGTATGCAACAGAATACAGGCTGCCTGTAGTTATTTTTACAACATCAGGCGGGGCGAGGATGCAGGAGGGCATTATGTCACTTATGCAGATGGCAAAAGTATCTTCTGCGCTTGCAAGGCATGATGAAGCAGGGCTTTTATATGTAACAGTATTTACAGACCCTACAACTGGTGGTGTGACAGCAAGTTTTGGAATGCTTGGTGATATTATTCTTGCGGAGCCTAAAGCACTTATTGGATTTGCAGGACAGAGGGTTATACAGGGGACTATACACCAGAAGCTGCCAGAAGGTTTCCAAAGGTCAGAATTCCAGTTAGAACATGGTTTTATAGACAGGATAGTACACCGTAAAAAACTAAGGGAAGAACTTGCAACTATATTGAAACTGCATAGCATCTGACAGACCAGGCATAAAAGTAATGTGGATTTGCCTGCTATGTTATTTGTGCCACCAGAGGCAGCATGGGGGATTTTTATGAATGATACAATGAGGAAGGTAGCAATTGCCAGAAAAATTGCAAGACCTAATACAAAAGAATTTATAGAAGATATATTTGAAGATTTCCTGGAATTCCACGGTGACAGGTTTTATGCAGATGATGGTGCTGTAATAGGCGGCATTGCAAGCTTTGAAGGAATGCCAGTTACGGTTGTAGGAATACAGAAAGGGCATGACCTGGAGGAAAATGTAAAATGTAATTTTGGCCAGCCTGGTCCAGAGGGATACCGTAAAGCTTTACGTTTTATGAAACAGGCAGAGAAGTTTAAACGTCCTGTGATAACTTTTATAAATACTGCCGGGGCGTATCCAGGGATAGGTGCAGAAGAAAGAGGACAGGGTGAAGCTATCGCAAGAAACCTTAAAGAGATGTCAAACCTGAAAACACCTGTTATAAGTATTTTTACAGGTGAAGGTGGCAGTGGCGGGGCACTTGCGCTTGCTGTTGCAGATACAGTATGGATGCTTGAAAACGGGCTTTTTTCTGTGCTCTCACCAGAAGGTTTTGCAAGTATACTCTGGAGAGACCCGTCAAGGGCAGAAGAAGCAGCAACACTTATGAAGATGACAGCAAAAGACCTTATGAAAGACCGTGTTGTAGACAGGATTTTTTATGAACCTAAAGAGGGTATTGAGAATAACCTTAAATTTACAACAGACCAGATAAAAGCTGCATTAAGGGAGACACTGCCAGAGCTAAGGGGGCTTTCAATAGAAGGGCTTTTGGGCAGGAGATATAAGAGGTTCAGGCAGTATGGGGAATTTGTGGAATAAATATAATAAATCCCGGCAAGGCAGAAATAGCTGCCAGCTGGGATTTATTGTTTTACTATTATTAAACTATGTGTATTCCATCATTTTCAATAGTGATAAGTTTGTCTTTCAGAAGGTGCCCAGTAGCACGTTTATAAGCATTTTTACTCATATGGAACTGGTCTTTAATGTCTTTTGGGCTGCTCTTATCATTAAATGGAAGGAAGCCGCCAGCATCTTTAAGGCAGTTGAAAATATATTCTGCATCTTCATTCATCTGCTCAGGTATTTTCTTTTTAACACTTAATGTGAGCCTTCCATCTTCAAGGACTTGTGCTACCCTTGCATGTACCTGCTGGTTAATATGGTATGTCTCAAATACTTCTTTCTTTGGAAGGAGCGCGGAATATTTGTCATCTACAGCGATAAATACACCAAAGTTATCACTTGTTTCATATACCATTCCATCAACTTCATCATCTTTGTTATAAGGTGAGTCACATCTTAAAAGTTCATAGACTTTCATAGAGGCACAAAGCCTTTCACTTTTATCAATATAGAGGGTAACTAAAACCTCATCATCCTGTTTTACTTCATAAAGCCATTCTTTAAAAGGCAGCAGAAGGTCTTTTGCAAGCCCCCAGTCAAGAAATGCACCAATATGTGATATTTCCTTAACATGCAGGCGTGCAACTTTGCCAAGCTCAATTAAAGGTTTCTCCATAGTTGCAATAGGCCTGTCCTCTGAGTCTTTATATACAAAAACCTCCAGTGGGTCTTTAAGGCCTGTTCCTTCAGGTACTTGTGATTTTGGAAGCAGGATATGGCCTGTTTCATCACCTCCAGGGATATTTAAGTAAACACCAAAATTTGTCTGTTTGGTAACAATAAGTTCCTGGGTTTTGCCAAGTTCTATTTTCTGTTTCATAATTAATCTCCATAAATTCTGCAAAATAACCAAAAATTTCTAAATAACATGTCATTAATATTCTATGGTAATTTAATAGTAATGTCAATAATTGATTGTGAACAGACCACGTCCGTTTCATAAAAATTCCCCATGCCGTGCTTTGCACGGCACAAATAGTAATGAAAAATGCTGTTTTTGCATTTTTCTTGTGTGAAATTGTAATGATTGTTAGACAGCGTTTTTT
>JAAWKM010000065.1 GCA_022797375.1 Lachnospiraceae bacterium | reverse complement strand
ATTTATGGCAGGCGAAGTATTACAGGAAGATGCACTGAAGGCAGGTGCAAAGCCGTTAAAGGCGTTTATGCTTGAGCAGACCCGTGACAAGGATTTAGAACTTTTTCTTGATATCAATGAAACAGACAGGGAGTCTGTAAACAGTTATGAAGACCTTCCAATTACAGTAATAATACCTGCATTTATTATAAGTGAATTAAGAATGGCATTTATAATAGGATTTATATTATACCTGCCGTTTATTGTAATAGACATGGTAGTGGCATCTACCCTTATGTCAATGGGTATGATGATGCTTCCTCCTACTACAATATCAATGCCATTTAAAATACTTCTGTTTGTAATGGCAGATGGGTGGAATTTAATTATAGGGCAGTTAGTGGCCAGCTTTAAATAAAAATTTAATGCTTTCTTATTTGTAAAGTTTGTGTCTGTGCGCTGCTTTCCACAAACTTGGATTATGTATAAAAAACAGCGCAGAAATGAGGGAAAATATGTCAGAAGGAGTAGTAATTGATATTGCGAGGGAGGTTGTCTGGGTTATAGTAAAAACAGCAGCACCTCTTCTGCTGGTATCACTAATTATAGGTCTTATAATAAGCATATTCCAGACAATCACTTCAATACAGGAACAAACACTTACATTTGTTCCAAAATTCCTGGCAATAATGCTTATAATTGTATTATGTGGAAGCTGGATGCTTAATAATATGTCAGAGCTTTTCACAGACCTTGTTTCACATATACCAGAATACATTAGGTAAGGCGGGGAGGTACAGTGAGTTTTACAATAGAATACCTTGAATTTGCAATGCTTGTTTTTGTGAGGGTTGCCTCAATAATTTCAGTTACCCCGTTTTTTGGAAATAATGCAATGCCAGTAAGGGTGAAAGCAGCAATTTCACTATTTCTTTCAATTATCATAATGAATACAACGGACTACATCAATGTAGACTATGAAGGGCTTTTTGGATACAGTTCCCTTATTATGAAAGAAGCAATAACAGGGCTGTTAATAGGGATTGGTTCTGGATTTTGTCTTTATATACTGAATTATTCAGGGCATTTTATAGATATGGAATTAGGTCTTTCCATGGCAATGGAATTTGACCCGTCATCAAATATACAATCAACCATTACAGCAAATTTCTTCTCACATCTTTTTATAATAATGTTCCTTATATCAGACATGCATTACTTTGTTATTGATGCTTTAGTGCAGTCATACAAGCTAATACCAATAGGCGGAGCAAGGATAGAAGCAGACTTATTAAAAATAATTACAAAATATGTTTCAGATTACTTTGTAATAGCAATAAGAGTGGCACTTCCGGTATTTACATGTATTTTTATAATAAATGTAATACTTGGTGTACTTGCTAAAGTTGCACCACAGATGAATATGTTTGTAATAGGAATGCAGCTTAAACTTTTTGTAGGGCTGTTTATACTGTTTATGATAATGGGGATGCTGCCTGGAGTAGTAGACTTTATATTCCAGGAAATGAGGGAACTAACTGGAATGTTTATGAAGGCATTAGCGCCATAATTGTACTTTGTGTGTGGGGGATTAGGTGGGGATGGACGCAGTTTCCATGTTTTAATAATTTTCATCCGGGGGTACGCTCCCGCTACGCCGGCTCACGCAGCAGTGCATAATATCCCGTATTAAATGCAACAAAAGAAATAAACCGTTTCTTTTGTTGCATTTAATACGGGATATAAGCACTGGCGGCGCCAGAGTGCCCCCGTCATGAAAAATTATTAAAACATGGAAAACTGCTGTCTGCCCAAACACCTGGATACCCAGACACTACAAAAGCACTATAAATGGCGCAATGTGAGAGAGAGATGATTTAGGCTAAAGTGCAGGAAATGGAGATGTATACATATTGTGGGTTATAAATGGTACATTGTTTATGTACCGGGCAGTTGTCTTTCGTGCGTCTGGAACCCTGTGACCCCAAAGATGTACTCTGTTTTTGTTATGGTTTTGTGTAATTGCTCTGTTATTTTGTAATTTTTAGTATTTTGTAAATGCTTTTTTGTTTGTAATTGCCAAATTGTATATTACCTGGCAATTACAAATGTGTTTCCATAAGGCGGCTGTTATGGGGCCGCTGGTGCTTAAATCCGGTATTAGCGGATTTTATGCACCACTGTGTGACCCATCCAAGCGGAAGCGTGCCGCTGTTGGAACACTTTGTAATTGCCAGGACAATGCAATAAGCAATACAAAAAACAAACCAAAAAACAGAACACATACACAACCCAAAGCCCTAAAACAAATACATCAGATATTGATATTTTTTGATAAATAGGTTATGATATATAGAGCAGGCAAGAGGTGGGATTTTATGTATTCATTCAAATATGATTTGCAGCTCTTTGCTAAAGATGGTGAAGGTGGTGAGAAGACAGAAGAACCTACCGCCAAGAAACTTTCTGATGCCCGTAAAAAAGGCCAGGCAGCAAAGAGCAAAGAGATAACTACAGCCTCGTCGCTGTTAATATTTTTTATAGCAATAAAAATATTTTTAGGATTTCTTGGGGAGCGTTTCCTGACAAGTTATTATTACCTGTATTCAGGAATTACAAAATATACAGATAATGAATTTACGCTACAGATTGCATGTTCACTTATGGGAAGTGTGTTCCAGATAATTATTATTACATTAATTCCATTTCTGGCGGTTTCATTTGTGACTGTTTTTATATCTGAACTTGTACAGGTAAAATGGCAGGTTTCATTTGAGCCAATGAAACCTAATTTTAATAAGTTTAACCCTATAAGCGGGATGAAGCGTCTTTTTTCAAAAGACAAGATTGTTGACCTGGTTATTTCACTTGTTAAAATTGCAGTGCTGACATATATAGTTTATGACTTCCTAAAAGACAGATGGGCAATGGTGCTAAACATGTATTCCTATACACTTTTCCAGGCAATAGAACTTATAGGAAATACTGTTATAGATATTGGAATAAGGATTAGTGTTATTTTCTTTATAATAGCAGTTGCAGACTGGCGCTACCGTAAATGGAAGTTTCATGAAGACATGAAAATGACTAAGCAGGAAGTTAAGGACGAATTTAAGAATGCAGAAGGTGACCCTAAGATTAAGAGCCAGCAGAGGGCACGCATGCAGCAGGCATCACAAAGACGTATGATGAATGCGCTTCCACAGGCGGATGTTGTAATTACAAACCCTACACATCTTGCAGTTGCTATTCTTTATGACAAGACTAAATATGAAGCACCAATAGTTGTTGCAAAAGGCGCAGATTTTCTTGCTGCTAAGATTAAAGATGTTGCCAATGAAAATGATATAGAAATAGTAGAGAACAAACCATTAGCAAGAATGCTTTACCATAATGTGGATGTTGGGGCGCAGATACCACCTGAACTTTACCAGATGGTTGCTGAAATTCTTGCTTATGTTTATAATATAAAAGGTAAATTATGAAAGGTATGGTTTTCTGATGAAAAGGCAGGATTTACTTCTTGGATTATACATATTGGTGCCAGTTATATTCCTTATTGTGCCAATTCCAACTTTATTACTTGATATATTGATATTGTTTAATATAAGCATAGCAATGATTGTGCTTTTTAATGCGCTGTTCTCAAAGGAAGCGCTTAATATGTCATCATTCCCTACACTGCTGCTTATGACAACGCTGTTCAGGATGTCCCTTAACGTAGGTTCTACAAGGAATATCCTTCTGACAGGGTATGCTGGTAATGTAGTTGAAACATTCGGCCAGTTCGTAGGCGGCGGCAACCTGGTTGTTGGTGTAATTGTATTTATGATACTGGTTATTATCCAGTTTGTTGTTATTAATAAAGGTTCAGAGCGTGTATCAGAAGTTACAGCCAGGTTTACACTTGATGCAATGCCTGGTAAACAGATGGCTATAGATGCTGATTTGAACACAGGTGCAATAAATGATGAACAGGCAAAAGAAAGACGCCAGAAGATACAGGATGAATCATCATTTTTCGGCGCTATGGACGGTGCTACAAAGTATGTTAAGGGAGATGCAATGGCAGGCCTTATCATTACTGTAATAAACTTTGCAGGCGGTCTTGTACTTGGTGTTGTAATGCAGGGGCTTGAAATGACAGATGCACTTGCAAAATATACCATACTTACCATAGGTGATGGTCTTGTAAGCCAGATACCATCACTGCTTATATCACTTTCAACTGGTATACTGGTTACAAAAGTTTCAAAAGAGGCAGACCTTGGGAATGTGCTTTTAAAGCAGCTTTTCTCTATTCCAAAGGTACTCTACATAGTTGGCGGCAGTATGGCATTCCTTGGGATTGTTACACCACTGTCAACACTTTTATGTCTTATATATGCAGTATTGTTTATAATTGCAGGAAGGGCAATTGAAGCATCAATGGAAGAGGCATCAATAGAAGAAGAAGTTGGTGAGGAGGAAGAATCTGCTGAGGAAATCAGGCGTCCTGAAAATGTTGTGTCACTTCTGCAGGTTGACCCTATAGAGCTTGAATTTGGATATGGAATTATACCACTTGCGGATGTAAACCAGGGTGGTGACCTTTTAGACAGGGTTGTTATGATTAGAAGACAGATAGCACTTGAGCTTGGATGCGTTGTGCCTATGATACGTTTAAGGGATAATATACAGCTTAACCCTAACCAGTACCTTATTAAGATAAAGGGTGTGCCAATTAGTGAGGGTGAGATTTTATTTGACCACTATATGGCGATGAATCCTGGATATGTAGAAGAAGAAATCACAGGTATACCTACATTTGAACCATCATTCCACCTGCCAGCAATCTGGATAACAGAGTCGCAGAGGGAACGTGCTGAGTCACTTGGGTACACAGTTGTTGACCCGCCATCAATTATTGCAACACACCTTACAGAAGTTGTAAGGAATAATATTGATACACTTCTTACCAGGCAGGATGTGCAGAACCTTATCAACAATGTGCAGGAAGCTAATACAACTCTTGTGTCAGAACTTGTACCTAAGCTTCTGGGTGTGGGGGAGATACAGAAAGTTTTACAAAACCTTTTAAAAGAAGGTATTTCAATAAGAGACCTTGTTACAATATTTGAAACACTCGCAGACAATGCAACAACTACAAGAGATACTGATGTGCTTACTGAATATGTGCGCCAGAGCTTAAAGCGTGCCATTTCAAATAAATATTTCCCTTCAAATGAAATGACAAGTGTAGTTACACTTGACCCAAAGATAGAACAGGAGATTATGGGTTCTGTTAAACAGACAGAACAGGGTGCATATATAAACCTTGCACCTGAAAAGATGCAGGATATATTAAATTCTGTGAGGGATGAGGTAGAGAAAATGGAAGAACTGGGCAAAAACCCTATTATAGTGACTTCACCTATTGTACGTATGTATTTTAAAAAGATTACATCAGAACAATTCAGGGATTTGACTGTTATATCATATAATGAGATAGCATCTGATGTCGAATTACAATCTATAGGGATGGTGACAGTATAGTGATTATCAAGAGATATATTGGAAAAACAGAAGAAGAAGCCATATCACTTGCCAAGGCGGATCTTGGTGAGGGTGTTTCAATTATGAATACCAAGGAAATCAGCCCGCATGGTATATTTAAACTGTTCAGGAAACCTTCATTTGAGGTAACTGCTGCTGTAGATGAAATTAAGAAGGAAGAGCCTGGGGTGGCATTAAAAAAAGAAGAAACGCCTGATTTTTCCAAATTGCAACAGGTACTTAATGAAAAGCAGTTTGCACCAGCACCTGACTCAAAGGCAGCGCAGAAAGAAGCGGAAAGGGAAAGGCTTATAAAAAACAGCCAGATTATTGAGGAGGAGCCAGAACAGGATGGAACAGATAAAGAAGATAGCAGCAGTGGCATAGAGCAGAAGCTTAATACACTGCAGGATCTGCTTGAAAAACAGATGGTATTAAGCAGGGAAGAAGAAAAAGATGAAAAGGAAAGGGTAGTTGATAAAAACCAGGCATATCTTGATTTAATCAGAAAACAGCTTATACAAAATGAAGTTGAAGAGTCTTATGTGAACCAGATTATAGAAGAGATAGAAGGAACACTTGGCCATAATTCCACACTTGACAATATACTGGCTGGAGTTTACCAGAAAATTGTATTAAAAATTGGTTCACCTCATCTTATAGATTTAAAGACAAAGAATACAAAATATATTTTTTTCATAGGGCCTACAGGTGTTGGCAAGACAACTACAATTGCTAAAATTGCTTCTATGATGAAGCTTGCCAATAAGTCAAATGTTGCACTTGTTACATCAGACACATACAGGATTGCTGCAGTTGAGCAGCTTAAAGTTTATGCTAATATCCTGGGTATACCGCTTAATGTTGTTTATACAGCAGAAGAACTGGCGAAACTAAGGGAGGAACAGCCAGGGTATGACCTGGTACTTGTAGATACTGCAGGCCGTTCACATAATAATGAAGAACAGAAAGAAGACCTGGTGCAGTTATTAAAGACCATACCTGAGAGTGAAAGGGAAATATTCCTTGTATTAAGTGCGACTACAAAGTACCAGGACTTAGTAAGGATAACGGGCATATATTCAGAAATATGCAAGTATAACATAATCTTTACGAAACTTGATGAAACAGATACTATTGGAAATATATTTAATATCCATATATTGACAGGAGCACCCCTTTCATATATTACAGAGGGACAGAATGTTCCTAATGATATAAGTAAAATTGATGCCCAGAAAATTGCAAAACAGCTTCTTGGAGGAAATGGCTGATGGACCAGGCAGAGCAGTTAAGGAATTTAGTGAAAAAGCAAACAAGGCAGGAGCACCTTGCAAGGGTTATAACTGTTACAAGTGGTAAAGGGGGAGTAGGCAAATCAAATATTTCACTGAACCTGGCAATACAGTTTAGCAGGCTTAGGAAAAAAGTTGTTATACTTGATGCAGACTTTGGGCTTGCTAATATAGAGGTTATGCTGGGAATAAGACCACAATATAATTTATCTGATGTTATATTCAGGGGCAGGAATGTAGGGGAAATTATTACAAAGGGTCCTGGAAATATAGGATTTGTATCAGGTGGTTCAGGCATACATGAACTTGCGAACCTTACAAGCGGGCAGCTTAAGATTTTAGTAAATGTAATGTACCAGCTTGACAGTATAGCAGATATTATAATTATTGATACAGGCGCAGGAATTTCTGACAATGTTATGGAGATGATTTTGTCTAGTGCTGAAATACTGCTTGTAGCTACTCCTGAACCCGCATCAATTACAGATGCGTATGTGCTGTTAAAGACACTTAAAAACCAGGAGGGCTATAATAAAGATTCATTAAAGATACGTCTGCTTGGCAACAGGACACAGAACAGGGAAGAGGGAAGGGAACTGTTTGAGAAACTTGACTCTGTAGTTGGGAAGTTTTTAGGAATGGAAATGGATTATATGGGTGCTGTTCCGTATGACAGTTTTTTACAGAAAGCAGTTATGAAACAGCGTCCCGTATCACTGGCTTATCCTAATGCACCTTCATCAAAGGCAATACAGGAGCTTGCTTCCATACTTGAGAACAGGAGCAGCAGGTATATAAGTCCAGCCGGTGGCGGGCTGTCAGGTATTTTTTCAAAAATATTAAGGAAACACAACAGATAAAAGAGAGGTTTTATATGCTGGAAGAACTGGTAAGTAATGAAAGCAAAGTTATTTTTTATAAATGTTTTTTCCAACCGGGGGAGGATGGTATGGAAAAGAACAGGGTGTGCAGCTGCCATCTGCATAAAGTCATGTCTGATTCTGAGATTACCGTTATAGATGACGGGGATGACAGTGATGGCAGGGCAGTTCTTAAGAAACATGAGTGTTATATACTTGATATATATAACTTAAATAAGGTTTATAGATGTAATGCCTATTATATTTCAAGCAGCAGTGAGGATGGTTATTGTTATTATACAGCCAGGATAGTTTCACCAGTACAGAAAGTACAAAGGCGGCGCTACCAGAGATACCCGTGCCATTCACTTTTTGCATATACTATATTAGAGCAAACACAAGTAAATGATATTATTAATAAAGAATGGGAAGATGTTAAAAAAAGCCTGTCAGGCATAAAGGGGTTTAAGCAGGAAGCATTGTCTGATATAAGCGGCGGAGGATTGAGGTTTACTTCAAAGCAGATGATAGGTAAAGGGGAATACTTATTTTGTGTTTTGAATTTTGGAGGATATAATAATAAAAAGGCTTTTCCTGTTATATGTGAAGTAGTATATTCAGGGGAGCTTGTTAATATAAAAGATATTTTTGATATAAGGCTTAAATATGTTGGAATAACAGAACAGCAGCGTGAACAGATTATACATTTTGGTTTCTGGCTTGAAAGACAGAGGATTTAAAATGCCACAGAGCAGCAATAATTTATAAAAAGGCAGCAAAGCAGAACAACTGCTTTGACAGAAAATACGTACCCGGGAGGCTATATAATGAAAAATATTTTGATTGTTGATGATTCTGCACTTATGAGAAGAACTATGTCTGATATAATAAACTCAGATGAGGAATTACATAATGACAAGTATGCAGTAAATGGTGAAGATGCCTTAAGAATATTAGAGGCTGGTGGAAAGTTTGATGCTATAGTTTTAGATATTAATATGCCTAAGATGAACGGCATTGAGTTTTTAAGGGCACTTAACAGAAAAGGGCGCAAAGAACGTGTGGTAATTGTCAGTACTATTGCCAGGGAGGGCGCTAAAGAAACTATACAGGCACTTGAATTAGGTGCATTTGACTTTATAACCAAGCCTGACAGCCTTTCAGAAGCAAAAGGCCCATCATTTAACCAGAGGCTAATTGAAATGCTGTATGCTGCAATAGGGCTCCGCACCTCTGAAACTTCTAACGAAGATGTTAAAAAGAAGCTGCGTCCTGCTGCTAAACCTGGAAGCCTTACAAGCAGCCAGGGAACTGCAATGGCAAGGAGAACTTTGGACAGTGGTACACGTGTATGCCCAGGAGGTGTTTCGGACAGGACTAACCATTCAAAAGCACCAGCAGGCAAGGGGACAAGAAAGCTTGTTGCACTTGCATGTTCTACAGGAGGGCCTAAGGCATTACAATATGTAGTACCTTTTCTTCCAGCAAACCTTGATGCACCAGTACTTATTGTACAGCACATGCCAGAAGGCTTTACATCTTCTTTAAGTAAAAGGCTTGATGAACTTAGCAAGATTACAGTTAAGGAAGCAGCAGATGGTGATGTACTAAAGAAAGGCACTGTATATATTGCTAAGGGTGGTTCGCAAATGCGCCTTGCTGAGAAAAGCAGAAGTGAGCATGTTATAACTGTCAGGAAAGAAGCCGCAAGGAACGGGCTTAAACCATGTGCTGACATAATGTATGAATCTTTAATGGAAACCTCATTTGATGAAATAACCTGTGTTGTAATGACAGGTATGGGTGCAGATGGTACCCAGGGTATCCTCCAGCTTGAGAAGACTAACAAAGTCTACGTTATCGGGCAGGATGCAGAAAGCTGTACAGTTTATGGTATGCCAAAGGCAATTGCTGAAACTGGCGCAGTGGACGAAGTAGTTACTTTAAAGGGCATTGCAGATGCTATTACAAAACACGTGGGGGTGTTATAAATGGATGTAAGCCAGTACCTTGAGATTTTTATTGATGAGACAAAAGAACATTTGCAGACTCTTAGTGACCAGCTTATGATACTGGAACAAGAGCCTGAAAATATGGACACAATTAATGAAATTTTCCGTGCAGCCCATTCATTAAAGGGGATGGCGGGAACAATGGGATATAAGCGCATGCAGCGCCTCACCCATGATATGGAAAATGTATTCCAGGAAGTCAGAAGCGGCAATATGACTGTTAAATCTGAACTGGTGGATGTATTGTTCCGTGGGCTTGATGCACTGGAAAGTTATCTTGCCAATATACTTGAAACGGCTGATGAGGGCACAGAAGATAATGATGAAATTATAAATACCCTTAACAGCATAGCAGATGCTGCAACTGGAAAGAGCAGCAGTGAAACACCATCAGAGAGGGCAGCAGCACCAGCGCCGAATGGCAGTGTGCCAGATGGTGGTGCAAAATATGGAAACATACATATTACAGACTTTGAAAAGAACACATTTGAAAAGGCAAAAGCGCAGAACCAGAATATTTTTGGCGTAACTGTATATTTGCAGGAGTCATGCATACTTAAAGCAGCAAGGGCATTTCTTGTATTTAAGGCATTAGAGGAGCTTGGGGAGGTTATAAAGGCTGTGCCTGATGTACAGGATATTGAAGACGAAAAGTTTGATATGGATTTCAGCCTTGTATATTTTACCAAAGAAAGCCTTGAGAAAGTCAAAGCAGCAGTTGAGAATGTTTCTGAAGTTAAAGAAGCAATATTAGGACCATTTGAAGTTGTCTTAGATGCACCAGAAGCAGGAACAAAACCAGAGCCAGAACCAGTTAAGGAAGAGCCTAAAGAGGCAGAGAAACCAAAACCGGCAGCACAGCCAGCAGCCACCAAGACAGTAGCAAAACCAGCAGAGGCAGCACAGCCGGCGGCAGCTAAAAAAGCGGCAGCAAAACCAGCCGTAGGGCGTACAGTGCGTGTTGATATTGAGAAGCTGGATGTACTGATGAATCTTGTAAGTGAGCTTATTATAGCTAAGAACGGGCTGGTATCAATAAATTCAACAGAAGAAGATACTAAGAGTGATGCTGCATTTAATGAACAGATAGAATATCTTGAGAGTGTAACCACAAGCCTGCATGAGTCTGTTATGAAGGTAAGGATGGTACCTATTGAGAACGTAGTAAACCGTTTCCCACGTATGATAAGGGACTTAAGCAAGAAGCTTAATAAAAAGATGGAACTCCACATGACTGGTGAGGAAACAGAACTTGACCGTACAGTTATTGATGAAATCGGTGACCCTCTCCAGCATCTTTTAAGAAATTCAGCAGACCATGGTCTTGAAGATAATGATGAACGTATCGCACTTGGCAAGGAAGAGGTTGGAAATATTTACCTTGATGCTTACCAGGATGGTAATAACGTTAATATAGAAGTACGTGATGATGGTGCTGGAATTAATGTTGACAAAGTAAGGAATAAAGCTATTGAAAAGGGCACAATTACTGCTGAGCAGGCAGAAAATATGACTGACAAGGAAATTATTGACCTTCTGTTCAGGCCTAGCTTTTCAACAGCAGAGAAAATTACAGATGTTTCAGGCAGGGGCGTAGGGCTTGATGTTGTTAAAACTAAGATTGAAGGGCTTGGAGGCAATATTGAGTGTAAGTCTGTTATGGGTGAAGGCAGCAGCTTTATAATAAGGCTTCCGCTTACACTTGCAATTATCCAGGCACTTATGGTTGAACTCGGTACTGAAAAATATGCTATACCATTAGGAAGCATTGAAACGATAGAAGATGTGCTTGTAACAGATATTAAGTACGTACAGACTAAAGAAGTTATTAACCTTAGGGGAACAGTTATCCCGCTTATACGTCTTGACCAGATACTTGATATTGAAGCAAGTGGCAATGAGGTTGAAAGCCTTACAGTTGTAATTGTGAAGAAGAGTAATAAGCTTGCAGGGCTTGTTGTTGATAATCTTATTGGACAGCAGGAAATCGTTATTAAATCAATCGGCAGTTATATCAACTGCAGCAAAATGATAGGCGGTGCCACAATCCTTGGAGATGGTGAGATTGCTTTGATTCTTGAAGTAAATGCACTGGTATAAGGGGAGGTAGAAGCAATGGAAGAAATAAGTGACGTACAAAATCTTGAAATAGCCGGTGAAGGCAAGCAGTATATAGTTGTCCGCCTTGGAACAGAGCAGTATGGTATAGATATAAAATATGTTGATAATATTGTAAGGAACCAGAGAATTACAAGAGTGCCAAAAGCACAGCACTATTTTAAAGGTGTTATTAACCTGCGTGGTGAAATTATACCTGTGATGAGCCTGCGCCTTAAATTTGGACTTGAGCCAGATGAATATACAAATGCTACGCGCATTATTATAATTAAACTTGAGCAGCAGTCGGCTATTGGCATAATTGTAGATGAGGTAAAGGAAGTAGTTACCCTGACAGGAGGTTCTATAGACAAAGCAAACACATCAGACCCTTCAGACCCTTTGATACAATATCTGAGTGGCGTGGGCAAACATGGAAATGGTTTAATTTCCCTGCTTAATATTTCCGCTGTAATTGTTGGCAGGGAAAACAAGGATGTGGTATAATATTGTACCTGCTGTAAACCAGCGTTTTTCTAAAGCGGGTTTGTCCGCTATACTATTTGCGCCGCTAAATGCGGCATGGGGGATTATTATGCAAAAACCAGATAGTGAAATTATAGAATTTGATGTCCTGACAGAGATTGGAAATATAGGAGCTGGGAATGCGACAACTGCGTTATCACAGCTTATTAATGCACGTATTGACATGAATGTCCCTAAAGTTGCAATGCTTGAGTTTAGCGAACTGGCAGAAATTATTGGTGGTGCAGAAACCTTAGTTGCTGGTATTTTACTTTCCCTTGAGGGTGATGTTGACGGCATGATGCTGTTTGTACTGGAGAGTTCCGCAGCGCACATGCTTGTCAACCAGCTTATGGGATGCGGGCAGCCGCCATCCCCTGCTACAGGTATGTTTAATGAAATAGAAGAATCTGCATTAAAAGAAATTGGTAATATTATTGCAGGCTCATATTTATCATCTATTTCATCCCTGACCAATATGCTTATTACCTCTTCTGTACCATATCTTGCAGTAGATATGGCAGGGGCTATATTAAGTGTCCCTGCCATCGAATTTGGGAAGATGGGGGATAAGGCGTTATTAATAGAATCAAGGTTTAAAGACTTGGATGTAGATATAAGTGGCTATTTTATACTTATACCTACTATTGAGTCATATAAGAAAATGCTTCATTCATTGGGAATGTGACATGCTATATAAGTATAGGGGTATAGGTGATGAAAAATGGCAAATATGATTAAAGTCGGGATGGCAGATTTGAATATATGCCGTTCGCCAGATGCGATTACTACACTTGGGCTTGGCTCATGTGTAGGAGTTGCCTTGTATGATAAATCTACACAGATAGCAGGGCTGGTTCATGTTATGCTGCCTGACAGTACAAAGGTAAGGCAGAACCAGAACAAGGCAAAGTTTGCAGATACGGGGATAGACCAGTTAATCCAGATGTTAATAAAAGCAGGTGCAAAAAGACCAATGCTTACTGCTAAAATTGCAGGAGGCGCGCAGATGTTTGCATTCAGCTCTAATAATGATATGTTAAAAGTTGGACAGAGAAATGTAGAGGCTGTCAAGGCGAAGCTAAATTCCCTTGGCATACGTATACTGGCAGAAGATACAGGGCTTAATTTCGGGCGCACAGTTGAGTTTTACCCTGAGACTGGGGATTTTGTGATAAAGGCAGTAGGAAAATCAGTGAGGACTATATAATTCAGGTTATGGGAGGCTTTTTGTGAAGACAGATGTTATTCCAAAAATTATTACACTGTCGGCAGGGGCAGTAGTATGTATTGTATGTATAGTTAAAGATATAGAAACAGTCTACTCCCTGGAAGTCCTTTTAGCAACATTAATAATTTTTTATATAATAGGATGTATTGCAAAAAGGATAATAGGGCAAGTTAAAGATATCAATACAGTTATGAAACATGAAGAAACAGAAACTGGACAGGAACAGGAAGATATTACCATTGGGGAAGATATGTCCCCGGATGGCCTGGAAAATAAAATATAAAAGTTCATGAAAAACAGTAGAAAGGGTGTAGCTGTTCTATGGATGAAAATAGCAGGAACCATTTATGGGAAGAGTATATACGTACCAGAAGCCCTAAGATAAGGGAACAGTTGATAATAGAGTATTCAGGTCTTGTTAAAATTGTTGCTGGAAGGCTTGGAATATATCTTGGTTATACTGTTGAGTATGATGATTTAGTAGGATATGGCATTTTCGGGCTTATAGATGCTATTGATAAGTTTGAACTTACGAAGGGCGTTAAGTTTGAAACATATGCAAGCCTGCGTATAAGGGGGTCTATCCTTGACCAGATAAGGAAAATGGACTGGATACCAAGAACACTACGCCAGAAACAGAAAAAGCTTGACCAGGCTATACAGGAGTTTGAAGCAAAGAATGGGCGCAGTGCGACAAATGAAGAGCTGTCAAATGAACTTGGCATATCAGGTGCAGAACTTGAAGGACTTATTAACCAGACCCAGATTGCAAGCCTTGTTTCACTTGATGAATATCTTGAGCAGGGCAGTGAAGTCAGGGTTGAGGCTGGCAACAAGCCAAGGTTTGAACAGCCGGAACAGGTTGTTGAACGCCAGGAACTTAAACGTATGCTTTCAGAAGCAATAAACGGGCTTAATGAAAATGAGCAGAAAGTCATTGCATTTTATTATTTTGAAGAATTGACACTGAAAGAAATCAGTAACATACTTGGTGTATCAGAGTCACGCGTTTCACAGTTACACACTAAATCCCTTAAGAAAATGAAAGAAAAACTAGGCAAAGAAAACATGGGAGTATTTGGAATCTGGAATATATAAGCACAGACATTTTTGTTTGTGCTTATCTCATATTGAAGGGGTGCGGGCATTTTCATTAATATAACCAGAATATAGCCAGATGCATTCCTGTAAGAAAGAGGGTCATATGAATGAAAAGAAACGCATTTTTCCAGCTTGTGCACAAAAAGGATGGGATTTACCTTAAATCTTATCCTTCTGTTGAAGGAGGCCTGCCATTAAAAAATGATGATATTTTAACATATCTTGTTAAAAAACAGTATAATGACATAGACCTTTCGGTTATTAAAAAATTTGTTGATACAGCAGCCAGGGAAGCTAATGCTTATGTAAAGGTTATAGACGGCACAAGGCTGCCAGAGAATGAGTATGCCCTTATAACAACTGATGCAGACAGGCGGATGGCGAAATTAAGGCTTTTTCCGCCATCAAATGAGGGAAACCGTATCAGCATGGCGGATTTAATGGATTTAGTAAAACAAAATGGCATTAAATATGGTATTATAGAGAAAAATATAGAAATAGCCCTTAAAGGAAGAATTTATTGTACAGATATACTTATAGCTAAGGCAAAGCTGCCAGTACAGGGCAGGAATGCAAGAATTGAATATTTTTTTGATGTAAATAAGACCAGTACGCCACAAATGTCAGAAGATGGCAGTGTAAACTTCCATAAACTTGATATGATTGAGCGTGTAAAAGAGGGACAGCTTCTTGCAAGGCTTACACCTGCAGAAAGAGGGGATGATGGCATAGATGTGCTTGGAATGCCATTAAACCCTGCAAAGGTTACTGTCCTTTCGTTAAAACATGGGAAAAACATACATTTGTCAGATGACAGTCTGGAGATGTATTCGGATGTTTCTGGAAATGTTACTCTTATAGACGATACTGTTTTTGTTTCAAATGTTTATGAAGTGCCTGCTGATGTAGGACCTTCAACTGGTGATATAGATTATGATGGAAGTGTTGAGGTTAAGGGAAATGTACTTACAGGGTATACAGTGAAAGCATCAGGTGATATAACTGTTAATGGCGCAGTTGAGGGCGCAGTCCTGGATGCAGGCGGCAAAATTGTCCTGAAAAGGGGAATACAGGGCATGGGTAAAGGCAATATGAAAGCAGAAGGTGACATTATATCAAAATTTATCGAGAGCTCTAAAGTAACAAGTGGCGGTAAGATTATTTCAGATGCTATTATGCATAGTGATGTTGTTTCACAGGACTGTGTGGAAGTACATGGCAAGAGAGGGCTGATTGCAGGTGGCAAAGTAAGGTCTGCAAAAAGAATTGAAACAAAGACTGCAGGTTCATCAATGGGAACACAGACTGACCTTGAAGTCGGGATTGACCCTGCAATAATTGACAGATATCATGCAATTGAAAAGGAAATAGAACTTTTAAGCAATGAGAAAGAAAAGGTAATGCAAAACCTGCAGGTTTTGCAAAAAAGGCTTAAGGCAAAAGGAAAACTTGATGATGATAAAATGAAGATACTTAAAGCAAACAGTGCGAGGATAAAAGAAATTGATGAACAGATAAAAGCAGATACGCAGGAATATGAAAATCTTGAGACACAACTTGAGATAAATGCTGGTGGTGGCAAAATAATTGTTGAGGATATAGCATATCCTGGTGTAAAGCTGACTATATCAAATGTTGTTACCTATATACATACGGAAACCCAGCACAGTGCATTTGTACGTGAAGGGGCAGATATACGTATAAAAGGTATATAAGGTTACTTATGAACAGCATGGCTGTGGATGGTAACCATATAAAAAGAAAGGGGGACATTATATGTCATTAACTATTGATTATCTTGCGATGCCGCCAAAGTCCCAGGAAGTTTCACAGATAAAGACAGGGGAGCAGACACGTTTAAACCAGGAGCAGCAGGAGGTTGCAACACAGTTCCAGAATACTGTTAAACAGCAGTCTGAAACAGCAGTACGCCGCAGGGATGTGGATAATGAAGAATTGAAAAATGAAGAGCGTGATAAAGGCAAAAAGAAGAAAAAGCAGTCAAAAGAAGCAGCTAAAAAAGAGGAAGAAGAAGCTAAAGAAAAAGAAAGGGCAGTAACTCCGTTCAGGGGAGGCCTTTTTGATATGAAGATATAAAATTCTGTTAATAATAATATCTATGCTGTTTTACTATAGATTGAGTAAGATGAATGGAGATGTACAATGGCAATTTTAGAAGCAATAATGGTTATAATAGGGCTTGGTGCAGTATTCTTAAGCTTCAGGGTGGCAGATGGGAACAGTACAAATACCAGCACAAGCAGTACCAGCGGGGAAGAGCTTAAAAATGTTACAGATAAAGCAAAAGAATTTTTAGATAAGTTTAATGAAGATATAGAGTCAAAAGCAGAGGAAGTATTAAACAATACAGATAATAAACTGGGCACTATATTAAATGAAAAGATAATGGGGCTTAGTGAATATTCAGACCAGATTTTAGACAAAATGGAAAAGAACCATTCAGAAACAGTATTTTTATACGATATGCTGAATGAGAAGGAAAAAGAGATTAAGGAATTAGTACACGATATTGATGTAATAAAAGCTGGTATAAGGGATGAACTGGCAAAAGAGTACCAGGAACACAAAAAGCGGTTTGAAGAAACAGGCAGCAGCAAAGTACAAACATCAATACCTGTATATAATAATGACAGTCTGCCAGATGAGTTATATGGAATTTCTGCAAATCCTGCCAGTACAAGTACAGAAGATACAATACAAGAAAGCATAATTTCCATGCCTGGCATGGAAATACCAGAAAAAGATGGAAATGACATAAACACTTCTATGTATGATGTAGAAATAGCAAGGATTGAGGAACAGGAGATATGGGAGAAATCCCTGCGCAGGCTTTATGGAAACATGGGAGTAAGTGACATAGAGGCGGCAGCAATCGAAGCAGGAATAGACCATGTTGACCACAGTGATGAAATCATTTCCCTTTATAAGAAAGGGTGTTCAATACTTGAAATATCTAAAATGCTTGATATAGGCCAGGGCGAAGTAAAGTTTGTTATAGATATGTATAAAGCAAGCTGATATAGTTACTGGAAGTGTGATTATGAAAGGAAATAAACGGATGGACAAGAAACCATTTTTAAGGGGATTTGGCACAGGGGTTTTATTTGCTGCTGCCATACTTGGAATATCATTTACTATAAGGACATCAGAGCCAGCCACAATAGCACGTGCAAAAAAACTTGGTATGGTATTTGAAAGTAATAACCAGAAAGTGCTGCTGTCCGGAACAAAAAAACCAGAAGAAACAGTGCTGCCAGAGGAATCAGGAAATCCAGGCAGCACAACAGTACCAGATAATACAAATGCACCAGCAGACACAACAAAACCCACAGGCACACAGAAACCAGCAGAAGAAAAGGCAACAGAAAAACCTGCTGTTACAAAAATGCCTGTAACAACAAAAAAACCTTCAAAGAAAGATAATGATATTGGAAAGCAGTTTGATAATGAAAAAAATAATTTGAAGAAAGACATAGAGAATGAAAAGAAGCAGCTTACAATTAATGATGGTGACTGGGCTGGAAAAGTAAGTAAGGAATTAGAAGACATGGGCATTATAGATGATGCGATGGCATTTGACAAGTACCTGTCAGATAATGGATACAGTAATGTAATAAATTCAGGCACATATGATGTATCGCCAGATGACACATACCATGAGCTTGCAGAAAAGATAACATCCCGCTTTAAATAGGATATGGCTTGTTACTATTCACAGCTCTGCTGTTCATAGTAACAAGCGGTGCTTTCAGCACTGGTTATGTACACATTTTGCACAAAAAAAGTGCAAAATGGCACTGTAAAACTCATATTTTTGACGAAAAAAAACGTGTCAAAAATCCTCGGATTTAATTGACTGTGAATAGTAACTATGGTTTTGTAATGGAGCAGCCAGGATGGAATATTATGGAGGAAACTATGGAGTTCAGGCCTTGTATTGACATACATAATGGTTCAGTTAAGCAGATAGTCGGGTCAAGCCTTAATGATGTCCGCAGCACTGCTGTAGATAATTTTGTGTCTGGTATGGATGCCAGTTATTATGCAGAAATGTATAAGAAAGATGGCTTTGCAGGAGGACATGTAATAATCCTTAACCCTGAAGGAAGCCCATATTATGAAGCAGACATGCAGCAGGCATCAAAAGCACTTAGTACATTTAGCGGAGGCATGCAGGCAGGAGGTGGCATAAATCCAGGAAATGCAAAGAAATTCCTGGATATGGGGGCATCACATGTAATAGCCACATCATATGTATTCAGGGATGGAGTTATAGATTATGCAAGGCTTAAGGAACTTTCAGCAGTTACAGGCAAAGAAAGGCTTGTATTAGACCTTAGCTGCCGTTATACAAATGATGGTTATTATATAGTAACAGACAGATGGCAGAAAACTACAAAAGAAAAGCTTGGCAAGGGTCTTCTGGATAAGCTTGGAAAATACTGTGATGAATTTCTTGTACACGCTGTTGATGTAGAAGGAAAGGCATCAGGTGTAGAAAAAGAAGTTATAAATATACTTGCAGGATGTAACAGTAAAGTAACATATGCGGGCGGAATTCATTTAATAGAGGATATTACTTATATAGAAGAGCATGGGAGAGGAAATGTTAATTTTACCATTGGAAGCGCCCTGGATTTATTTGGTGGCAGCATTCCCTACAACAGTTTAAAGAAATATTCTGCAAACCAGTGGAACAGATAATAATTAACTGGCACGTTGGCAACAAGAAAAGCCAATGTGCCAGTTAATTATTATGTGTTTTATTACGTAAATATGTAAAAGATAAGGAATATAGTATAACCTGTATTTGTATAAAAAATGTAAAAAATATTGTAATATAAATGTAACAAAGTTGTATCAATCTGTTATAATATTTATGAATTAAATTGAAATCTGTACATTATGCAAAAATATTGCATAAAAAATGCTATACATTTTTATATAAAATTAACAAAAAACAGCATCTCCAAAAAAACAGTTTTTTCTTGATGTAACAAGAATAGGTATAGGGGGTTGAAATTTTTAAAATTTATGTTATAATTGTTACATAAATGTTAAGAAAAAATTTAAGAAATGTTTCAACAGGGATTTGGAACAAGGAGGTTGTTATGAAGTTAAAAAAATTTGCAGCTCTGGCACTTATGTTTACAGCAGCTTCGGGATTAGCCATGAAGCCAGCTTCAATGGTGACAGCAGTTGCAAGTGAAGTAGTTTCTGAGGGACCAGCTATAGAGACAGACAATACACCATCTTATACAGATGTGGATACAACTGCCAGTACAGATACCACTTCTAATACAGATGTGGCTGCAGGAGAAAATACAGATACAATAAATAACACCAATAATAATACAGATAATACAAAAAGCAAATCTTCCAAAAACAAGAAAAAAAGCAAATCAAAAACAAAGGCAAAAACAAAGAAGAAAGCAAGCAAGAAAAGCAGAAACAATTATTCGAAGGCAGATTTAAGGCTTATGTCAAGTATAATTAACTGTGAAGCAGGAATTGAGCCATACCAGGGCAAACTTGCTGTAGGAATAGTTGTTATGAACCGTATTAAGTCAAAAAATTTCCCAAATACATTAAGGGGAGTTATATACCAGAGAGGGCAGTTTTCACCAGTCAGGAACGGTTCACTCCGCAGAAGGCTTTCAGAATATGATTCAGGCAGGATTAAGTCAAAACAGTGGAAAACTTGTATAAAAGCAGCTAAAAAAGTTTTAAGTGGCCAGCGTACTATTTTATACAGGGGAAAAGAAAAGAAAATGAATAACTTTTACTTTTTCAGTGTAGGCTTAAGAGGGGCGCGCCTTCGTCTTGGAGGACATAAATTCAAATAATAAAAATACAAAAAATATTTAGAGAAATTAATTTAATATATATTGGCATTACTGGGCAGATTAAGAAAAATCTGCTCTTTTTATGTTGCACAATTACTTGCACTATGGTAAACCCACGCAGCGGCACATAAAGCCCCTGTGTGGCAAAAGAAACTTATGTTTCTTCATAAATAATGTTGCAGTATCTACCGTTTGCCTGAATAATTTAGCACACAATAAAATTTCCAATTATCTTGCATTTTATTAAAAACGGACGCAGGGTTTCCATGTCCAGCTAAATTATTCCATTCCAGGAAAGCATGTCGCAGACATGGCTTTTGCACGCATTGCACTACGTTGGCATACGCAGCGGCGCATAAAATCCCA
>JAAWKM010000064.1 GCA_022797375.1 Lachnospiraceae bacterium | reverse complement strand
CATAGCGTCTGCCTCCTTACATGAAATATGCTCTGAATGTCCTTCACTAACCATGAGAAAATCTCGTGATTAAGAAGTCATTTAGAGCATATAACACCCCTGTCCCGCATATTATTATTTTCTGGTAATTCTGCTATTTCCAAAAGTCTGCCACCTGCATATATACAAGTTTTTCTTGATGCATAATTATCAGGATTACAAGTAATAAACACATATTCCAAATTATGTTTTTTGGCCAGTTCAAATAATAGCAAACAGGCCTTTCCCGCATAATGATGTCCTCTATGCTCCTTATAAATACTATATCCTATATTTCCTCCATAATATAATTTATCATTATGCCCAATACGCAAATCACAAATTCCCAGTTTCTTTCCATCCTGGCTATAAATAAAAAAATGATATGCCGGAACTTGTCCCTTTTCATTATTTCCATCAGCTGTTTTTTCTAAAATTAATTTTATCTCATCATTCTTTAAAAATTCTGTATCTATAAACATATTTTTTATTATCCCTTCTTTCTATACACAGATTTTATAATAAATTATCTGTACATTTCCTGGAATACTTTTACGATATCAACAGCAGATATACCCTCATGTTCTGCATAACTGGCAATTTCTGAAAGTTGTTCTTTAATATAATTCCATGGTTCATCTTTTCCAATGCAGATAAATGTTTTTACTTTATGCCAGTCTGCAGAAAGCCTTGGTATTTCTTCCAGAAGCTGTGCTAATGGCAGCACAGAAACTAAAACTTTCCCAGCCCCTGCCTGGTATAATGTGTCTTCTACTGCTTTTTTTCCTGTCATTGTAATATTTCCCGGGACACATACTGCAGCTGGCGGTTTACGAAGCAGCCTTTTTCCCCATGTTTTATCCAAAAGAAACGTAAATAATTTTACTGCTGCCATATAATCTGCTACTGTCCCCCTGCAAAGCGGGGATATAATTTTTATACTGTCTGTTATATTTTCTGCCATATGTGCTGCCTCATTACCATAAGCAAGTATTTTACCACTGGTTTCATTATATGCTATAAGGGATTTTTCTTTTAGTACTGTCCCTTTTCCTTGTATATAAATACTGATATCTGCTGGTTCAAAATAATTCATACAATCCTCCTTTATAACAATTCTAGTATATCTACGGATTTATTATATTACTATGTCCGTTTCATAAAAATCCCCATGCCGTGCTTTGCACGGCACAAATAGTAATGAAAAATGCTGTTTTTACATTTTTCTTGTGTGAAACTATAAAACCAACGTGTATGCGTAATAAATATGATGTATAAAATTATAGCTTACTATTGTAAAAAGTACGCTATACTATTAGTAAGAAAAGCGGAGAAATTATGCAAAGTTAAATGATAGAAGCTTATAACCTGGCAGCCTGGCATAAACCAGCTTGTAATAAAAAGTTTCAAACAGTAACAGCACCTCTGTTATACAATTATACAAGGTGCTGTTATTAATATTTTTATTTATCTGTGTTCCACACTTCTTACACTCCATGATTTTGGTATCATAATTTCTTTATAAAGGTTAATTGCATATCTGTCACTCATACATGCAATAAAATCACAGACTGTCCTTTCTTTTGTTTCCCCGTTTTCTATCATGCTGATAAATTCAATAGGAAGTTTTTCTATGTTATTAATATAATATTCATAAAGCTGTTCTATAAGATGTTTTACTTTCTGTTCTTCTCCTTTTGCAAGCGGGTTTTTATATACATTTTTAAAAAGATAGCTGCGCAGTCCTAACATGCTTTTCTTGACTTCTTCTGACATGCATATATCATTTTTGCCTTCACTGTTTTTAACAATATCATGTACAAGTGTATTCAGTCTTTTGTTAGTGCTGTTGCCAAGGATATCTGCCAGTTCTTTTGGGATATCCTTTTCAAGAATTATTCCTGCACGTATTGAATCATCTATATCAGAGTTGATATATGCTATTTTATCTGAGTAACGCACAATTTTTCCTTCAAGTGTATGCGGCTCTGATGCCGTCTGGTGGTTTAGTATCCCATCTCTTACTTCTCTAGTAAGGTTTAAACCCCTGCCGCCTTTCTCAAGTATTTCAACAACCCTTACACTTTGCCTGTTATGTTTGAAACCCCCGTTGTCTTTTGTTATTTCATCCAGTGCTGCTTCTCCCGCATGTCCGAATGGTGTATGCCCTAAATCATGCCCTAGTGCAATGGCTTCCACAAGGTCTTCATTAAGCATAAGCGCCCTTGCTATCGTTCTTGCATTTTGTGCCACTTCAAGCGTATGTGTAAGACGTGTCCTGTAATGGTCTCCTTCTGGCGACAGGAACACCTGTGTCTTATCTTTAAGCCTGCGGAACGCTTTGCAATGTATAATCCTGTCTCTGTCACGCTGGTAATCTGTTCTTATGTCACACTGCTCCTCTTTACTGTCCCTTCCTTGTGTCTGGTCTGAAAAGGAAGCATACCTGCTTAATATCTGGTGTTCCCTTTCTTCCTGTCTCTGCCTTAAGTTTCCTGAAATTTTCTCTTCTCCCATATCTAGTCCTTTGCTAATTCTCCATAATAGTAAAATCCCCTGCTTTCACATAATTTAACTGGTACAATACTTCCTATAAGACTTTTGTCCCCTTTAAAGTGCACTAAATAATTCTGTCCTGTCCTGCCTGTTACATATCCCTCTTCTTGTGCATTAACTTCTTCAGCCAGAACATCCACAGTCTTTCCTAAATACTGCTCTGCTTTCCTTGCTGTTGTTTCATGTACAATTTTTAGCAGCCTGTCAAACCTTTCTTTTACAACGCTTTCTGGTATCTGGTTATCCATTGTGGCAGCAGGCGTCCCTGTACGTTTACTATATATAAATGTAAATGCATTGTCATAACCAGCTTTTTCTATTACATCCAGTGTTTCATTAAAATCCTCTTCTGTTTCACCAGGAAATCCCACTATAATATCTGTTGTAATTGCAATATCTGGAATGGTCTTTTTAATTTTTTCAACAAGAAGAAGATAATCCTCCTTTGTATAATGGCGGTTCATAATTTTAAGAAGCCTGCTGCTTCCAGACTGCAGTGGCAGATGTATATGCTTGCAAAGTTTTTCTGAACGCCCCATAAATTCTATAAGCCCGTCTGACAAATCTTTTGGATGTGACGTCATAAAACGTATACGCTTAAGCCCGTCTATCTGCTCTATTTTTTCAAGAAGCCCTGTAAAATTTAAAGGTTCTTCCAGGTTTTTGCCATAAGAATTAACATTCTGCCCAAGCAGCATAACCTCAGTGACACCATCTTTTACAAGCCCTTCAATCTCTTTAATAATATCCTCTGGTCTCCTGCTGCGCTCTCTTCCACGCACATATGGTACAATACAGTAACTGCAGAAATTATTACAGCCATACATAATATTTACACCACTTTTAAATGGATATTTCCTTTCTGCTGGAAGGTTTTCCACAATAATTTCTGTATCTTCCCATACGTCAACTATTATTTTGCTTTTTTCCCTTGGGTCAAGCACTTTCATTGCAAGAAGTTCAGCAAACTTATAAATATTATGTGTGCCAAAAATTACATCAACATTCCTGTAGCTTTTTGTAATTTTATCAACAGCTTCTTTTTCCTGCATCATGCAGCCACAAAGCATAATAACCATATCCGGGTTTTTGCTTTTATATTTTTTAAGCTGCCCAATCCTTCCATATACCTTAAGATTGGCATTCTCCCTTACAGTACATGTGTTAAAAATAACAAGGTCTGCATTTTCAGAGACCGTTTCTTCATAACCAATGCATTTAAGAATACCAAGAATTTTCTCAGAATCCCTTGCATTCATCTGGCACCCAAATGTATTAACACAACATAACAGCTTCCTTCCCTTTTCTTTAACCATTCCATCCATCCATTCCTTAAGCAGTTTAATAAAATAATACTGCCTGGCTGGTTCATCTTCTGGAGGAGGCTGTTGTAAACTAATTCCATCCCAGTCAATTTCATTATACATTTTTATTGGCCTAATTCCCTTTCTGTCATATAAATACAACTTGCTATTTCTAAAATGGACTGTCAAAGTCCCTTTGTTTCCAGTAATTTACCAGATGCTGTCTGTTTTCATCCACATCATTCCGGGTTACAATTTCCACAAGCGTTATATCCAGCATCCTCTGCGTCATCTGCTGTATTAAAATATACTCTGTTTTCCTCATCTGGAACTGAACCACAGTCCTTTTCATGGAACTTTTTAGAATTAATATTGCCTATGTAAGCCCCTTTTCCCTTTATATTGTTTTTTCCTGCGCTGTTCCCTTTCTTCCCATTACCCCCTGAAGATTTATTAACATTAAATTCTATATTTTTCCCGTCACTTATTGCAATTATATCCCCAAGCTTGTCAGTGCGGTATATATCACATCCTGCAGCGTTAAGCCTTGCCATCGTTTCTTCTGACGGATGCCCATACCTGTTATCCTTTCCAGCACTTATAACAACACTATCTGGTTCTAATGCCTGTAAAAATGCCTGTGAAGAAGAATATTTGCTGCCATGGTGTCCTGCAAGGTATACATCACATGACAAATCAATTCCTGTTTCGAGCATTTCATATTCGCTTTCTATCTCTGCATCACCTGTAAGTATAAATGAATTATTCCCATTAACAAGTTTGATTGCAACAGAATAGTCATTGGCATCATCATAATGTGTATCATTAGGTGCAAGGATTGTAAACTCTGCATCGCCTATCTTATATTTTGCACCAGTTTCAGGATATGTAATTTTTATGCCCTTTTCTTTAAGCAGGCTTGTAAATGAATTATAAATTTTGCTTTCTGCCTTATAATCTGGTGCAATCACAATATCTGCATCATAATTATCCAGTGCCCCCACAACACCATTCAGATGGTCTGCATCATAATGTGTTGCAATAATATAGTCAAGCTTGTCTACAGACTGGCTGTCCAGATATGAAACCACTTTTGATGTATATTTGCTGTCACCACCATCAACAAGCATATAACAGCCACTACTCTCTATAAGCGTAGAACTTCCCTGTCCCACATCAATAAAATGTACTTCCAGGTCTTCACCGCTTTTTGTCTGTACATTGCTGGCATTTTTCTCCTGGTTCTTTGATGTGCTGTTCTGTAATAAACTGCCGTCCTTGCTGCATCCAGCCAAAGAAAGGCTTAAAGCCAGGAAAAGTGCAATAAATTTCTTTATATTAAAAATTTTTTTATCCATAATAATCCCCTTGCCGCCCCTGGCAGCCCAAATAATAAGCAAAATAGTATCCCAAAGCCCGCTTTGCCACTTAATAAAAGTATTTTCCCAAAGCCTGGCTTAATAAAGTTATTTACTTAACATACACAGCCATGCCATAGTCTGCAGGCAGCATAAAATGTATTCTGTTCCCTGTTACACCTATAGAAGCACTTTTTGCTTTTTTATCTGTATCTGGTGCATTTATTATATTAACTGCCTCTTTTACTTCAAATGGCATGTCAACATAAAATACTGCTGGCTTATCATCATTATTAAGTGCTGTAACAACCGCAGAACCATCTGACATCCGTCCATAGGCGTACTGCCTGGTTGTAAGGAACATTTCCTTATATTCCCCTGTATAAAGCTCTTCATAATCCTTTTTAGCCTGTCCAAGCTGCATACACAGGTTTGTTATTATATTTGTATCATAAGCATCTTTAAAGTCTTCAAGGTCAAGGCATGGCCTTAAACCCCAGTCAGAACCACGCTCTTTTTTACCTTCCACGCAGAATTCTGAACCATAATATATTGATGGTATGCCATATAATGTATATAAAAGAAGCATTATATTATACATATGCTCTTTATTAGATAATTTTGTATAAATCCTTTCAACATCATGGTTGTCAACAAATGTATAAAGCCTCCTTCCCCCACACATTCCAAGCAGCCTTTTCACTGAATGGGCAATTTCAAAATAATTATGGTCATTATGCCCTGAATAAAGCCCCTTGTGCAGTTCATAATTGGTTACAGAATAAAGCATATCTTCATTTGCCCACCTGCTGTAATCACCATGTATTACTTCGCCAAGCAGCCAGAAGTCTTCTTTCAGGCTGTTGGTAAATATACGCAGGTCACCCATAAAGCCAAAATCAAGTACATCTGCCGCGTCAAGCCTTATACCATCAATATCAAATTCTTCTGTCCAGAATTTGATAACATCAAATATATAGTCCTTTACCTGCTGGTTTCTCTGGTTTAACTTAACAAGGCTGTTATGCCCGCCCCAGTTATCATATGAAAAACCATCATTAAACTCATTATTGCCTCCAAAGTTTACATTGCAGAACCAGTCCCTGTACTGCGAACTTTCTCTTTTTTCTTTTAAATCTTTAAATGCAAAAAATTTCCTGCCAACATGGTTAAATACACCATCTACAATTACATGCATTCCTTTACTATGGCAAAAATTTACAAAGTCTTTAAAATCATTATTAGTGCCCAGACGGCAGTCTGTTTTTTTATAATCTGTAGTCTCATACCCATGTCCCACTGACTCAAATAAAGGCCCTATATAAATTGCAGTACAGCCAAGCCTGTCTGCATGGCATACCCATTCATTAAGTTTGTCAAAATGGTTTCCAGGCACACCTGTATTCTCTTTTGGGCATCCACATAACCCAAGCGGGTAAATATGGTAAAAAACTGCTTTATTATACCATTTCATAGTAATCTCCATTTCTAAAATAAACCTTCACATTGCCAGCCTTTTAGACAACATGTTTCTATAAAGCTGGCACAACAAAATCAGAATACATTCTCTTTTCCAAGAAACTTTTCCTCAAATTCTGCTACTGGCACTGGTCTTGAAAAATAAAACCCCTGTATATAATCTGGCTTTAACTCCCTTACACATTTAAAATCCTCCTCTGTCTCAACACCTTCATAACAGACTTTTAAATTCAGGCTGTGTGCAAGCTCTGTAAACTGCTTGACCACCATATAATCATACTGGCTGGATTTTATTCCCCTTATAAATGCCTGGTCAATCTTAACAAGGTTAAACATCATTTCCTTAATATACCTTAAATTAGAATAACCTGTACCAAAATCATCTATTGCAAGATTTAAACTCCTTCTATGGAATGCTTCCAGTATATTTTGTATGGTATATCCAGACTCAAGTTCGCCGCTTTCTGTAATTTCAAACAAAACATTGTTGCTGCTGAAACCATATTTTTCAATATATGTATCAATATCACTTATAACATTGCTTTTCTTAAGCTGTACAAACGAAATATTTATATTTACCCTGAAACCAGGACATCTTTCCTGCCATTTAAGGCACTGGCGCATGGCTTCTCCAATAACCCACCTGCCTACTGGTATTATAAGGCCGCTTTCCTCAAGAAGTGGTATAAATACACTTGGCGAAACCATGCCCAGCCTGTCATTTTTCCACCTTAAAAGTGCCTCTGCCCCGTATATGCAGGCTTTTTCCATATTCACAATAGGCTGGTAATAAAGCTCAAAACCTTTAAAATTATTTTCAGCTGCCTTCCTTAATTCTTCCTGCATTTCAAGCTTTTGTACATACTCATTATAATCATTCTGTTTATAACAGACACTTATGTTTTTGCCACGGATTTTAGCAAGCCTTAATGCAAACTCTGCCCGCTCAATGTAATTAAGCCCGAAATCATCATCTTCTGTAAAATACACATATCCGCCTGATATTGTATAAAACAGCCTGTACCCTTTTTCACCTATTCTCTCATCTACTGCTGCCCTTATCTTCTTATACATTTCTTTAGCAGGGTCATTAAGTACTGAACCTATATCCCTACAAAAGACCATAATTTCATCACCGCTCATACGGTAAACTTCTGCCACACTGCCAACTGCTTTTGTAACACATTTTGCAAGCCCTTTTAATGTAGTATTTCCTGTTTCCTTGCCATACCGCTCATTAATATCTTTAAAATTATCTATACCTATAAGCAGAAGAAAACCCTTTGAGATAAACCTGTCCATATTAAGGATATCCTGCCGCAGCTTTACTTCACGGTAAAGCCCTGTTATATTATCAATCTTGTTTTTCCTGCCAAGTTCTGATATCCTGCCTACAAGGTAATGCGCCTCACCCTGTTTATTATATATAACTTGCCCGCGGCAGCTTATCCACACAGGGTTGCCGTTTTTATTCAGCCATTTATACTCCATATCATGTTCACTAAGCTTGCCCTCTTTAATCATTTCAAGATTATTTGCAAGCATAGCCCTGTCCTCAGGATGAACAGCCTTGCTTATTATTTCCGATGCATTATAAAAATCAGGACATGGTATATTAAATACTTCCACCCCGCGTTCTGTAATATTATAATGGTCCTCTATAAAATCTAAAATAAATAAATAATCATCTGTACATTTTGAAAGTATCTTAAACACATTATTAAATTGTTCAAATTTGTCTAAACTCTCTCCCATAATGTATCCCCTTTCCTGTTAATAAGCACTGCCTGCCTTTTCACACCTGTATTTTTCTTTACACCTAATTATATAATAACGTAAGCCAAATGCCAACATAATTATTGATATTAATATACAGATTAAGAACAAAAATGCCATAACTGGGGAGTCCCCTCCAAAAACAAACTGTATAATATAGGTGGTTGAGTTAAATACTATATGGACCGCTATAGAACAAAGTATGCTGCCTGTTGCATAAACCACCATTCCAAGCACCATTCCAAGCAGGAATGCATATATGCCCTGCACCAGGTTCATATGGTATATTCCAAAAAATGCCGCCTGTATTGCATTAGCTGTCCAGAACGGGAATGCAAGATGTGTACGGTCAAATATTGCCCCACGGAATATAATTTCTTCAGATACAGGACCTATTACCAGTACATATGCAAATGTAAGCATTCCACCGCTACTGTCAAAATTAGACATAAGTTCATTATATTTACTAAATGAAGAAGGAAATAAGTTTATAACCAACGATAAAAATACTGTAAGCGTGACACATGCCCCAAACCCTGTAGCTGCCATGCCTGCTATATTGGCAGGTGTAAACACATTCCTGTAATCCATGCCTTTTACACGCCAGCTTGAACGCAGGTAAAGCACAAGACACCATACCATTGATAAAAATGCACTAATTGCAGATATCCACATAAGGCTGTCTGTATCTGTAAATGCTGTTTGTGTAACACTTTCAAGTATGCTGGTATATGATGCACCTGAAAATACTCTTATAAAAATACTGCCAAATATATAAATAAAAGATGCAAAAACCTGCATCAATATAATGCCCCCGAATATAAGAAGTACCTTAATACAGCAGCTGACCCTTAATTTAGCCATATATGCCTCCTCTTTTAAATATTCAAGTCCGGACTTACCCTGTCAAACCTTAAGCCCGGACTATTAATTAATTTATAATATGTAATCATTCTCATATTTATTTCTTTCTTTGCAAAAACTCAGGTATTTTTATCCCCCCGTCATCTGCCTGCCTGTTATATGACGGTGTTGGCATTTTTACCATACCTGGGGCAGCTTCTATATCCTGCTGTACAATATTCTGCTGCATCTGCCCTTCTGTCCTTGATAAACCTGGTTTAGCACCTGGCTTTATAAATGGTGCCTTTGGCTGCTCCTGCTGTTTACTCTCTGTCTCAAGACCTGTTGCAATAACGGTTATTTGTACAAAATCTGTGCTTGAATTGTCACTGACACCAAAAATTATATTGCTGTTCTCTCCTGTAAGGTCTTCAACAAATAATGCAGCTTCGCTTGCCTCCTGGAGTCCTACATCACTTCCTGAAATATTTATAATAACATGAGATGCATCTTCAATAGTTGTTTCAAGAAGCGGGCTCGAAATCGCCTGTTTAACAGCATCAAGACATTTATTGTCGCCACTTCCTACACCAATTCCAATATGTGCTATGCCCTTATCTTTCATAACAGTACGCACATCAGCAAAGTCAAGGTTTATAAGCCCTGGTACATTAATAAGGTCTGTAATTCCCTGTACACCCTGCTGTAATACTTCATCTGCCTTTTTAAGGGCATCAGGTATTGATGTACGCCTGTCAATTATTTCTAAAAGCTTGTCATTAGGAATTACAATAAGGGTATCCACATTGTTCTTTAACTGCTCAATTCCCGCAAGGGCGTTTTTCATACGGCTTCCTGCTTCAAACCGGAAAGGTTTGGTTACAATGCCTACAGTAAGTATGCCCAGTTCTTTTGATATTTCTGCAACAATAGGCGCTGCACCTGTTCCTGTACCTCCTCCCATGCCGCATGTGACAAATACCATGTCAGCTCCCTTAACTATTTCTGTAATCTCCTCGCGGTTTTCTTCTGCAGCAGCCTTGCCAACGCCAGGGTCAGCCCCTGCACCAAGCCCCCTCGTGAGCTTTTCCCCTATCTGGAGGCAGACAGGGGCTTTACACTTCAAAAGATGCTGTTTATCTGTATTAATACAGATAAATTCTACACTTTGTATCCCTTCCTCTATCATACGGTTGACGGCATTATTTCCACCACCGCCAACACCAATAACCAAAATTTTTGCGGCCAAATCTGCCTCGTTTGTTTTTATCTCTAACAACGTTGCTCCTCCTTCAATCATGCAATCTCATATTTCCCTAACATATATAATACTAATTCATTAGAAAATAATCAAGAGAATGTTTGTTTTTTTTAATCTTAGTTCTGTTTTAACACAATCTTGTCACCAGTTTTATAATTTTCCATATCAATAGTACCACTAAGCTTCTTTTTGCCTGTTGTCACAAGAACTTCTGACAGTGCCGCAAACTGGTCATTATACAGTTTTTTTTCACCAAGGTGTACCTGGACATTGCCAGAATACAGTGTTATATCACCATCATTAATATGTATTCTTTTAACGCTTGTTTTATAATGGCTTATAAGCTGTGATACATTCATTATTGCATCAAATAATGTTTCGTCCTCTACTTTGAACTTTTCGCCAATAGAGAAATCACCAAATTTAATGCCTGTAACAACAGGGACATCCTGCCTGCGCCTTGGAAGGCTTTCTAATACCCTGCCCTCTTTGTCAAAATAAACATACTGTCCCATGTATTTAATACATCCGCTTACAGTCTTGTCATATACATACAATATAACTGTATTGCGGTCTTCATAATATATATCTATATCTTCAACAAACGGAAGCTGGCCTGTTTTGAAAAATTTATCATATAGCCTTAATGTAAGCCCATTATCTAAAAACTTCCATGTAAATACAGAAGCTTTTATTTCTTCTTCTGTATAAATTTTTGTTCCTTCCACTTTAATTGTATCTATATGGAATGCAAAATAAAGCACACATACTAGTAAACATAAAATAATAATTGTAAATAATACTCTTTTTAAACGCCGCATTACTCATCCTTCTGTAGTATTACTATTACTTCTGTTTTATCTGCCTTGAAACACCAAGCACAAGCCCCATTTCTGCCATCATAATCATTTCGGATGTACCACCATAGCTTATAAATGGAAGCGGTATGCCTGTCGATGGTATGGAATTAGTTACTACTGCAATATTTATTACAACCTGTATTGCAAGCTGCACCATTACCCCCACACAAAGCATTGTGCCAAAAATATCAGGTGCATGGCAGGCTATCACTACTATACGCCAGAATAACACAAGAAATGCAATTATTACAAGTGCTGCACCAACTATGCCAAGTTCTTCACATATTACTGTGAATATCATATCATTATATGCCTCAGGGATAAAGCCAAGCTTCTGCATACTCTGCCCAAGCCCTTTCCCAAAAAGCCCTCCGGATGCAATTGCATAAAGCCCCTGTTTTATCTGCTGTGCATCAGGATGTGTTTCAACATTAAGCCATATCTGTATACGTTTCATCCTGAACGGGTCACCAAACATTATGTAAAGCACTACTGCCGCCACCAGGAGAAGGACACATACTATGAAGTACCCTTTCTTATTGCTTGCTATAAAACACATACCTACTGATATGCCGCCTACTATTATTGCAGAACTTAAGTTTTCCTTTGCTATAAGCATAACTAATGGCATCATATATGCCATAACACACAGAAAGCCCATAAAACTGTCTAATGCTTTCCTGTTCTTATATACTGCATATGAGATAAACAATATTGCAGCTATCTTGCTTATTTCAGATGGCTGGAACTGTAATGGGCCAAGTTTAATCCATCTTTTTGCGCCATTATATTCCTCACCTATAAATAATACTGCAACCTGTAATGCGAGTGCTGCCAGGTACACAATATGTGTAAGGGACAGTGAATACCTTTTGCCTGTTATCTTCTGGATAAATATCTGGTAATCAACTTTGGAAATAATAATCATAAGCACAAATCCAATTCCAAGCCCCTGTAATTGTGACTTTACAAAACGGTATGGCTGGTTAAATATTGAAGCCCTGTAATAACCAGCACTATATATCATCAGTACACCAAATAGTGCTATGCAGGCTGTCATAAAAAGCAGCATATAGTCATACTGTGTAAACGGTTTTACATAACTTTTCTTCTGTCTGGCTGTACTGGGCATCCTGCTAATTCCCCCTTCCTTCTGGTATAGCATTTATTCCTGCCGCTTTACAGGTAGTCTGTTCACATATTCCTTGAATTTCCTGCCCCTCTCTTCATAGTTTTTAAACATGCCCCAGCTTGCACATGCAGGGGATAAAAGCACTGCTTCCCCCTTTTCTGCTTTATCACTGCTAATCTTTACAGCTTCTTCCAGGGAAGATGCTTTTATTATATTTTTAAACCCTGCCTTTGTAGCAGCATCTGCAATTTTATCTGTTGTTGCCCCTATAAGCACAAGGCATTTCACCTTATCTCCAAATGAGGCAATCCATTCATCATAAGATGCCTGTTTATCATACCCTCCGCCTATAATAACCGTTTTTGTTACCATAGCCTCTACTGCCTTTATAGCAGCATCAGGGTTAGTTCCTTTTGAGTCATTATAATACTTTACCCCGTCTGCTTCCCGTACAAATTCAATACGGTGCTCCACTGCATTAAACTCCTTTATTGCCTTCCTTATGCAGTCCACTGGCACACCAGCGTGTATTGCCAGGGCAGTGGCCGCCATAACATTCTCATAGTTGTGCTTTCCTAGAAGTTTCATGTCATGTATAGAACATATTTTTATACGCTCCCTGTCCTTGCCACAATATATTATATCCCCATCTTCAAGCCATATCCCCTGCTCTAATATATGCCCGCTGCTGAACCAAAATACATCAGCATTGATACTGCCAGCAATTTTTCTTAAATAACTGTCTTCATAATTAAGCACACATATACTTCCTGGTTCCTGGTTCTTAGCAATACTTGCCTTTGTATCCACATAACATTCCATTGTATGGTGCCTGTCTAAGTGGTCAGGAGTAATATTAAGTATTGCACTTGCCTCAGGCTTGAATGTATGGATTGTTTCTAACTGGAAACTGCTAATCTCTGCAACAACAATGGAGTTTTCTGTCATATCTGCTGCATATTCTGTATATGGAAGCCCGATATTACCAACAACATACACATCATCAAAGTATGTTTTCATTATTTCCCCAGCCAGTGCTGTTGTAGTTGTTTTGCCATTAGTACCTGTTATAGCAAATACTTTTCCTTTGCCACAGGCATATGCAAGTTCCACTTCACCCCACACAGGTTTTCCTTTTTCTTTCAGTTTAAGGACAAGTGGTGAATCCACTGGTACTCCAGGGCTTATAACTGCAATATCAATACTGTCTGTTATGCTTTCTCCGGGTTCTCCTGTTACTAGCTTGAAACCAAGTCCTGGAGAAAACCTCGAAAGGATTTCATCCCTTGATACACTGCTGTTGCCTTCAAGCACAATAACAGATGCACCAGTCTTTATAAGAAGGATAGTTGCGGCAACGCCGCTTTTACCTGTACCAACAACTAAAAATGTTTTGCCATTAAACTGCATATTATTCCTCATTCCTTTTTATTATGCTGCCAGCCTGGCTTACATATATAATGAAACCAGTGATATAAAGCACATTACAGCAGTAAAAATTGAAAATACTGTAACAACTTTTGTCTCTGACCAGCCACACTGTTCAAAATGATGGTGGATTGGGGCCATTTTAAAAAACCTCTTGCCACCACTTAATTTAAAATATACTACTTGTATTATTACAGACAGGACTTCTATAAGATAAACTGCACCAGCAATTATAATAAATACTGGCAGTTTCAGTATAAGTGCAGCAGAAGATACAAAACCGCCAAGTGCAAGCGAACCTGTATCACCCATAAATACACTTGCAGGATAGACATTATAAAGCAGAAACCCCATAAGTGAGCCTGCTACAGAAGCAGTAACAGGTGTAATCCCGCTCTTCATGCCAGAAGCCACTACTGTAAAAAATATTGCTACAAGCAATGTAACACTTGATGCCAGTCCGTCCAGCCCGTCTGTAAAATTTGTGCCATTTACTGTACCAAGCATTACAAAATAAACAAATATTATAAATACTGGCAAAGGCATTGTTACATAAAAACCATCTTCTATTCCTCCTGTAAATGGAATAAGAAACTCAGGTTTATAACCAAGCTTTACAAGATAGTAATAAACAAAAATCCCTGCAACAATTGCCTGTAGCACTATTTTCTGCAATGGTGTAAGACCAAGTGAACGTTTCATTACCACTTTAATATAATCATCCAGGAAACCTATCATCCCAAAACCGGTTGTCGCAAAAAGAACTGGAAGTATTTCACTGTTCCCCTTAATATACATAAGTGATGTAACTGCTGTACAAGCAAGTATAATAAGCCCGCCCATTGTAGGTGTCCCTGCTTTTTTCAGGTGCGCACGCGGGCCGTCATCCCTGACGTACTGTCCAAACTTCATTTTTTTCAGAAAAGGTATTATTATGGGACACAACACTACACTTATGGCAAATGCCATAAGTACGGGTATCACCGTACTCATGTAATCCATAACCAGCCTCCGTCTGTTGTCTGTAAAGAACAGTATAACTACAATTCTCTAATTGTAATCCAACCTCTTTTATAAATCAACCGTATTTTTTAATTATTTAACACCATAAAAACCCTAAAACTGCCAAAACCCTATACAAAATCCATAATTACTGCACTGTCACACTTAACCTTGTAATAGTTTTGCTGCTACTCATGGAACGCTGCATCTTCTGTTTCTTCTTGTCTTTCAGCTCCCAGGTAAGGCAGTGCATCATCCAAAAGCTTTGAAATAACTGGCGCTGCTATCTGTCCGCCATAATATATCCCCTCTGGTTCATCTATCAGTACAAGTGCAAGTACAACAGGATTCTCTGCTGGTGCGAAGCCAAGGCATGATGCAATATACTTATTACTGCTTCTAGGAAGCTTTTCTGATGTACCCGTCTTACCTCCTACCTTATATCCGTCAACAGACGCCTTGCTCCCGCCGCCTTCAGAAACCACTGTTTCCAGTATAGCCTTCATTTTATCGGACGTTTCCTTTGATATCGCCCCCTCTGTGCCATCATACTGGAATTTCCTTACAACACTTTTATCACTACTTTCTATACTTACACCAAAATGTGGCACAACAAGCGTACCTCCATTTATTACAGCGCTTACTGTTGAAAGCAGCCTTACTGGTGTCAGCTGGAATGACTGGCCAAATGACATGGTTGCCAGTTCCACAGCCCCTACATTTTCCTTTTTATGCATTATTGTAGCCGCCTCACCAGGCACATCTATGCCAGTCTTTTTTAGTATACCCAGTTTATCCAGGTATTCAAACATCCCATCTGTGCCAAGCCTTGCACCTACCTCCATAAAAACAGGGTTACAGGAATTCTGCACACCCTGTACAAATGTTTCACCACCATGTCCTGAAACCTTATGGCACCTTATCCTCCTGTCCTCAACTACTTTATAACCTGGACAACTAAATGTATCTGTTTCTTTTACAACCCCCGCTTCAAGCGCTGATGTTGCCGTAAATACTTTAAATGTTGAACCAGGCTCATAAGTATCACTCACACACCCGTTGCGCCACATCTTATTAAGTTCTTCATTAAGCTTTTCCTGTGTCATATTAGAAGAACCCTCAATTTCATATGGATTATTTAAATCAAATTCCGGCACATTCACCATAGCATATATCTCACCATTTTGCGGGTTTAACATTATTATGCGTACACTCTTTGCCTTCTTCGCCTCCAGTACATCCTCCGCCGCCTGGGCGGCAAATTTTTGTATATTTATATCAATGCTTGTGTAAAAACTATTGCCTGCTACTGGCTCAATCCTGTCCTCTGCCTTGCCTTCAATTTCAATCCCCCTGGCATTAGTCATTGTCAGAATGCTGCCATCCTCCCCCTGCAGATATGAATCATAGCTTACCTCAAGCCCGATAATCCCCTGGTTATCTGCACCTGTAAAACCTATAACCCTTGATGCCAGGTTTCCATATGGATAATACCTCTTATAATCTTCATCCACCATTACCCCGTCAAGTGCCATATCCCTGATTTTATCAGACGTTTTTTTATCAACATTTGATTTTATTCTCTCAATGGAGCTTACTTTCTCTACCCTTTTGCGTACTTTTTCTTCCTCAATTCCGAGTGTCTTTGACAGGACAGATATAACCTTTTCAGGGTCGGTAATCTGGTTGTGTATTACTGATATTGTTGATACTGGTTTGTTGCCAGCAAGCACTACACCATTCCTGTCATAAATTATGCCCCTTTCGGCCTTAATGCTTCTTTCCCTCTGCTGTACATCCTTTGCCCGTGCACCATAATAATCTGCCTTACCAAGCATTAAATAAGCAAGTCTGCATAATAACGCAGCTGTTAATATGCAGACCATAACATAAGCAAATATAAGCCTTTGTCTTTGCGCTGTTTTACAATTTTTCATAATTTCACTTGCCATATATAGTTTATTAATATAGCTTATTAACATTTATGAAAAATATTCCTGCCAGTGCCTGCCATGTCAGTCCTGCCCCGCAACTCCATAATCTTTATTTGAAAATCCTCCTTTTGGGGCATCAAGAAACTTTCCATCCTTAGTTGAAGGCAGTTTTATATTTGAAGTTTTTTTCTTTCTGGACTTTGCAGTGCTTTTATCAGGGTAAATCCCAAGAAAAGGAAGTACATCCTCCATTACACTGCTGGCAAGGCCTGAAGCATAAAAGCTGCTGTGTGACTGGTCTTCAACATAAGGTTCATCTATAATTACATAAATTACAACTTCTGGCTTATCTGCTGGTGTACAGCCAATAAATGAAACAAGGTAATTCCCTTCCCCTCTGGGCTGTTTCTCAGCAGTACCAGTCTTACCTCCCACGTCATATCCCTTAACCCTGGCAGGACTTGCAGTACCATCTTCATCAGAAACCGTTTTATACAGGTATTCCCTTATAGCCTTGCTTGTTTCCTCTGTTATAACACGCCTTACAAGTGTGTTGTCATTAGAAGAAACAACTGCGCCTGCCTCTGTAGTAATTTCCTTTACTACATGTGGCTGGTAATATGTACCACCATTTATAACTGCAGAGAATGCCGCTGCCATCTGTACCATTGTAACAGTCTGGCTCTGCCCGAAACTTGATGTTGCAAGCTGTACTGGCCCCATTGTATTTTCAGTAAATACTGCGCCAGAAGCTTCACCAGGCAGGTCTATGCCAGTCTTTTTGCCAAGCCCGAAATTATTTATATAATCCAGGAAACTTGTTTTGCCAAGGCTTTTGCCAAGGCTCATAAGTACATCATTACATGACCATTTAAGTGCCTGGCAGATAGTAGTATACCCATGCCCGCCCCTGCCATGTGCAACGCATTTAATATACCTGTCTGCCACCTGCTGCCCGCCATCACATTTATAATACCTGCCAGATGAAGTAACCCCTTCATCCAGTGCTGCTGCTACCGTAAGAGGTTTTAATACAGAACCTGGCTCATATGCGTCACTTATACAATAATTTCTCCACAGTGCATTAAGCTTTTCAAGTTTTTTCTCTTCATCCATTCTTTCCAGCTTTCTTTCAGAATAGAAATCTGATAAATCCCTTGGATTATTTAAGTCGTAAAAAGGATATGATGCCATAGCATATATTTCCCCATTATTTGGGTTCATTATAATACAGCCAATATTACTAGAACCAGTTTCTTTCTCAAACTTTTCCATATGCTGTTCAAGTATGCCCTGTACATTAACATCTATTGTAGACACAACCGTACTGCCATTAACAGCCGGTTTAACAGTCTGGACAAGGTTAAGCCCTGAATCAAAATAGCCATACCTTCTTCCATAAGAACCATCTAATGAAGAATTGTATTGTTTTTCTATGCCCCATGCACCTTCTTCATTAGAAGTACAGAAACCTATTACATCACATGCAACTGTTGAATATGGATAATTCCTTACATATTCATCTTCAAACCATACCCCTTTTATTTTTTTAGGGTTCTTTTCCTGTAATTTCTCAAACTTTTCAACACTTTTTGCATCAAGATGCTTAAATTTCTTCATTACATAATACTGCGACGAAGGGTTTTTCTTAAGGATTTTCTTAATCCTTCCATGTGGTATTCCAAAAGCCTCATACAATGCATCCAGTGTAGGCTCCAGGAATGTTTCATCAGACAGTATAAGCTTAGGGTCTATTATAAGGTTATAAACCTTTATGCTTGTAGCAAGCTTATTGCCATTCCTGTCTGTAATATCCCCTCTCTTATATTGTACTACATTACTTATATAACTTTGTTGTGCAAGTACCTTTTTCTCATATGCATCACCTTTATTTTTGCCAAGACATACAATCCGTACAAAAAGCACAATAAATGCTAATAATACCATGCCAAAAATTAATAAAAGCCTTGCATACATGAACTTTCTGGCTATACGTACTTTTCCTCTTGTATCTGATGCTCTTCTTGCCATAGAAATCCCCCATGCTGCTTATACCAGCACAAATAGGGATAAAAAACCATACCTGTGCTGCAAACTGCCTTATCAGTCCTCTGGACCAGGCACATCTCCATATTGTTTTACCATATCACTCTTTCTATTCTTATATTTATACACTTTATTACCATCAGCCATAACCATATGGAGTTTTTTGGTGGCACGCTTATATATTTCAGCAAGGTCAACACTTGCAAGAATTTCATTGTATTTTATATTATTTTTCTCCTGCTGTTCTTCAATCTCTGTCTGCATTGACACTATTTCTTTTTTCATGCTGTGTACCTGGTTCTGTGTATGTATATATGCAAATGCAACAAACATTACCACACACAGCGCACAAAGCATAAATGCAAAAGACGCCCCATCAATTCCAGCCATCTTCGCAGGCTGTCTTTCTGGACGCCTGTGTGGCCTCTGCCCTGGTACTTCTCTTTCCTTCCTCTTCGGAACAGCGTTTAATTGTCTTACTGTATTCCCGTCAATGCCATTGTAATAACTTCTTGTATTTCTGGCACTGGTATTCTGCATGTACTGTCTCTTTACCCGCCGGTTTGATATATCAGCCATATAAACTCCTCCTCTAATTATGTCTGAACACTCTTAATTTTGCACTTTTGGAACGAGGGTTCTGTTCCATCTCCTGTTCACCTGGAATTACCGGCTTTTTACTAACCACCTTGCCTTTTGGGATATTTCCACATACACACACTGGAAAATCCGGCGGACATATACATGGATTTTCTGCTTTGCGGAAAGCCTGTTTTACAATTCTGTCTTCAAGCGAATGGAATGTAATTATACAAATTCTTCCGCCAGGCTTTAAAATATCAATCATATCACTAATGCTTCCTGAAAGCACATCTAATTCATGATTAACCTCTATCCTGATTGCCTGGAAAGTTCTTTTAGCAGGGTTCCCTCCCCGCTTTTTAAACTTCATTGGTACAGACTGGCCTGCAATCTCTGCCAGTCTTCCTGTTGTAAGGATTGGCTCCCTGGCACGTTCTGCCACTATATGCTTTGCAATATTCTTTGCAAACTTATCCTCACCATAATCCCTTATTATATGAAACAGCCTGCTCTCAGGGTAAGTATTCACAACATCTGCCGCAGTTAGTTCCTGCCTGTTATCCATACGCATATCAAGTGGTGCATCCATGCGGTATGAAAAACCTCTTTCTGCTGTGTCAAGCTGGTATGATGACACCCCTAAATCAAGAAGTATGCCATCAACCTTTTCAATACCAATCCCTTTAAGGGCTTGTACCATATCAGAGTAATTCTCCCTGATAACTGTTACTTTGCTGCCAAATACCTGCAGCCTCTCTGTCCCTGCCTTTACAGCATCTGCATCCTGGTCTATCCCAATATAGCGTCCTCTGCTTCCAAGCTTCTCACATATCTTAAAGCCATGCCCTGCACCGCCCATTGTACCATCTGCATAAATCCCGTCTTGTTTTATCGCAAGCCCTTCTAAAACTTCTTCAAGTAATACAGGCTTATGTACAAATTCCATAGCGGCCTCCTGGTTAATGCTGCAGCAAGCAGTTAATAAAATATTATCAGTATTTATATCGGAATATCAAGTTCATCCATTATCTGGCAAAGTGAAGCCATATCTTCTTCATCTTCCTCTTCAAGCCTTGCTTTGTCCCATACCTCAACACGGTTCATCATGCCTATAAAAATTATATCCTTACTAAGGCCTGCCTTATCCCGCAATATAGATGGTATAAGTATCCTTCCCTGCTTGTCAGGTGTAACTTCCATAGCTTTGGAAAGGAACTGGCGCTGGAGTTTTCTTGTCTTCTGGTTTGATGGAAGGCTCTGCAGCTTGTCCACAAAACTCTGCCACTCCTGTAACGGATAAAGGAAAAGACATCCATCAAGCCCAAGTGTAATAACAAATGTGCTGCCCAGGTTTTCACGGTACTTTGCAGGAATAATGGTTCTGCCTTTTACGTCAATGGTATGTCCGTACTGTCCCATAAACATGGCATACACCCCACTTCCTTCCACCTGGTATGGCTTTTCCCCCACTTTCATCCACTTATAGAATATAATATAACTTTCAAGTGAATTTAGCAAGTATTTTTTACTAAACCCGCCATATTTTTGATATAATTATAAAAATAAAGACAATACTACATCATGTCCGTTTCATAAAAATCCCCATGCCGTGCTTTGCACGGCACAAATAGTAATGAAAAATGCTGTTTTTGCATTTTTCTTGTGTGAAATTGTAATGA
>JAAWKM010000063.1 GCA_022797375.1 Lachnospiraceae bacterium | reverse complement strand
GAATCAGACGTTGAAGGAAGGAATGAAAGAAGTTGCGCTCCGCATGTTGGCGGCGGGCAAATATGCTTTAGAGGAAATCGTCAATATTTCAGGACTTTCGCTTGAAGAAGTCAAACAGTTAAAAGCTGACAGAAGTGCATAGGCAAAGGCTAATGGGCCGGGAATCTAAAAACAGGTTTCCGGCTCTATTTTTTTGCCCCGAAATGTAAACTTTTTGTGAATCTGATTAATAAGTCCTTTACAAAACGTCTCTGGTGAAACAAAAAAATGTATATTTAAATTGTAGATGTAAACAGCTTCCGGTTTATTAATTGAGGAAGACAGGCATGGATAACAGTAATGAATTGCTGGATAATTTAGATAAACTGCATACAACTGTATTAAGTGCTGGAAAGATAAAAAGAAACCTGGATTTAGATACAGATGATATTGTTTTATGCATTGCATACATAAAACAGTAAAAATATTACACAATGAACATATACATTTTTTATATAAAATTCACAAAAGATAAATAGAAACTTTGTAACTTTCTGCAATAGTTATATAAAAATAATAGTGATATACTACTAATACAAGGACAATCGGTTGCGCAACTTTCCTAAAAAGGTGCGCAAGCGTATTTATCCAGTATTATCCATATGTACAGCTGTTTTTAACAAAAAAGAAATGGAGGAATTAGCATGAGGAAATTCGGAAAACGCGCAACAGCTATATTGCTTGGTGCAGCCCTGGCACTTACACAGCCTGGGTGGAATGGCAGGTTTTTGACGCCAGCCAGTACCAAAGCAGCAGAAACAGAAGATAATTTATTTATAGATGGGGATTTAGGGGATGATTCAAAATCAGATGATGATATCTGGTCAAGTAAATGGAAGTTTGAAGTTACTGATGATAAAGAATGGGGTGAAGTATTAGGTGATAATACAATAAAATACAATAAGGATGCTGCTAATGGAACAGCTAAGGGGCTTGGGATTTATTATAATGGTTCTGGCACAGTAGACATGTACCAGGAAATTGCTTCTTTAGAAGCTGGTAATTATACTGTAAGCGGCTACATAAAGGAAAATGAAGGTGGACAAGAAACATCTATTAATGTATACAATGGTGATAAAACAAATACTTCAGGAAGTGCAATTACGGTTGGAGATGCTTTCCAGCAATTTTCTTTTTCTTTTGAGTTAGAAGAAGCTAAGATAAAGCATAAGGTAGGTTTTTTAATTACGAGTGAAGCAGACGCATGGGTATGCCTTGACAGCCTTTCTTTAACCAAAACTATATCTGCTGATGAACAGCTTGAGGCTGAAAAAACAAAGCTTGAATCACTTATAAAAGAGATAGAAGCATTAAATGAAGGAGATTATACAGCAGAGAGCTGGGCGGTTTTAAATAGTGCGCTGGAGGATGCTTCTGCCGTTCTTACTGATGAACAGGCAACTTTACAGGAATTAACTTCTGCAAAGAATGCTTTAAATGAAGCAAAAGAAGCTTTAGTGTCTTCATCAATTGTAATGGATGCAGATATTAATGTTGGAAAAATTGACGGTTTAAGTGAAGATTTTATAAAGGGTGTTGATGTTTCTTCATACGTAAGCCTGACAGACAGTGGCGTTGTTTTCCGTGACTGGGATGGTGAAGTAATTGACGACGCGGGATTTTTCAAACAGTTAAAGGATGCAGGTGTTAATTATGTCCGTATCCGTGTATGGAATAATCCATATGACAGTAAAGGGAATGGCTATGGCGGCGGTAATAATGACCTTGCCAAAGCTAAAGTTATAGGAAATTTTGCAACAGATGCAGGTATGAAAGTATTAATTGATTTCCATTATTCAGATTTCTGGGCAGACCCTGCAAAGCAGCAAGCACCAAAAGCATGGGCAGATTTTAATATAGATGAGAAAGTAGCAGCAGTAGAGGAATTTACAACAGACAGCCTGGAACAGCTTCTGGAAGCTGGCGTAGATGTTGGAATGGTACAGGTTGGAAATGAAACTAATAATGGTATTTGTGGTGTTATGTATAAGGATTCATGGGAAAATGCTGCAAAGATTTTTAATGCTGGAAGCAGTGCAATCCGTAAAGTAGCAGAAACATCAGGCAAAGATATACAGGTAGCACTTCATTTTGCCAATCCAGAAAAAGAAGGAACATATGCAGCATTTGCAGAAAATCTTGACAAGTACAATGTAGATTATGATATATTTGCTTCATCATACTATCCATACTGGCATGGTACAACTAAAAATCTTACTGCTGTCTTAAAGCATATAGCTGATACATATGGTAAAAAAGTCATGGTAGCAGAAACATCATGGGCATCTACACTGGAAGATGGCGATGGGCATGACAATACTGTACGTGAAGGCTCTAATGATGATTTAAGCGTTGCTGGTATGGAATATAATTTTACAGTACAGGGACAGGCAAATGAAATAAGCAGCGTTATCAAGGCAATAAGCGATGTTGGTGATGCTGGTATTGGTGTAATGTACTGGGAACCGGCATGGCTGCCTGTAAATATTTATAATAAAGATGCAGAAAATGCAGCAGGTATATTGGCAGAGAACAAGGCTGCCTGGGAAAAATATGGTTCAGGATGGGCTTCAAGTTATGCAAGTGAATATGACCCGGAAGATGCAGGAAAATGGTTTGGCGGGTCAGCAGTAGATAACCAGGCACTTTTTGACTTTACAGGAAAGCCTCTTGCTTCTTTAAATGTCTTTAAATATGTGCATACAGGTGCAATTGCACCTAAACGCCTGGACACGGTTATTAATCCAAGTGTTGAAACTTTACTTGGGCAGACACCATCACTTCCAGAAAAGGCAGATGTTGTGTATAATAATGGTGATAAAGAATTGCTTCCTGTAAAATGGGAACAGGCTGGCATAGATGCAATTACTGCGGCAAACAAGCCTGGCACATATAAAGTTAATGGTACAGTAAGCTATACAAGTGAAGATAATGTGGAAAGCCGTCTGGATGTAACATGTACAGTTGTAGTGCTTCCTGAAAACTTGTTGAAAAATGGCGGTTTTGAAGATGATTATATTGAGTGGCCTTCTTCATGGACTATTGAAGGAAATGGAGTTAAAAGTGAAAAGTTAGGTGAAAATACAAGGACTGGTGAACAGGCATTGCATTTCTGGAGTGATGCAGAACAGGAATTTACAGTTTCACAGAGCGTTAAAGTAGAAAAATCTGGAAAATATACTGCTTATATGTATATACAGGGAGGTGACGGAAAGGACAGTGAAGAAATACAGTTTACACTGGCTAATGACAATACTAAAAATTCTAACCAGGTACAGGCGCATTTACAAGGATGGAAAAACTGGCAGCAGCCAAAGACAGAAGAAATAGAAGCAAAGGCAGGTGATATCCTTACAGTTGCAATTTCTGTTAAAGGGCCTGCTGGGATGTGGGGAAGTATTGATGATGTATTTTTATATAAGAGTAGTGAAATTTTAGACCCAACAGACCCGACGGAGCCAACAGACCCGGCAGACCCGACAGACCCAACAACAAAACCACCAGTAATAGTTTATCCTCCATATACTGTTCCAGAACAGCAGGCAACACCTGTGCCAGATGCAAGTACAGTACCAGAAAGTACACCAGCCGCATCTGCACAGCCAGATGCAAGTGTAGCACCAGGAAGCACAAGTGTGCCAGGGACAGAACCAACAGCAGCACCAACACAAACTCCAGGTACTTCAGATATTATAAAAGATGAAAATACAGGTATTATTACAGAAGTTACCACAACTACAGAGGATAATAAAACAATTACTATTGAAAGGACACAATATCCAGATGGCAAAGAAACTGTTAAGGAAACTGTAACAGAAGAGCTTGATAATATAACAATAGTAACAGAAAAGCTGGAAAGTACAGAAGTCAATGCTACAATGGTTACTACTACAACTTATGATACAGATGATAGCGTAATAGATGCACATGCTGTTATATATACAGGTATTTCAGATATTAACAGCAATTATTCTGCCAAGACAATAATACCAGAAGAATACTTTTTAGAATTAAAAGAAGCAAATATCAAGAGCGCAGAGCTTTGTATTGAACAGCCTATAGTTGATGCAGTTAAGGACAACAGCGGGCGTAAAATGGTAATCAAGGTAAAAATACCAGATGTAAGCGGTATATCTGTTAATAAAGTTACAGTTACAAAAGAGGGTGTAGCAAGTGCATCCGGAGGCAACAGGAAACTTGTTGTAAAAGTAGTTAATGAGAACCCTTCTAAATCATTTACTGTTACAATACCACAGAGTGAAATTAAAAAAATAACAGAAGATATTAATGTAACTGTTAAAACAGGGCAGATTTCTGGAATGGATGACAGTAAAAAGAATAAAGTAAAAAATATTTTATCTTCCAATGGCATTAAAACAGAAAATTCATATGTTGTATCAATAGCAGACAGTGAATCAAAGAACAATGTAGGAATTAAAGTAACCACACCAGTCCTGGCTTCCAGCTCTAAAGCTGGCAGCAGTGTTTATGTATACTGTTACAACGCAAGTACAGGTAAACTTGAGGAGATTGCTAACAGTAAAAGAACAGTGTTAAATGATAATATGGCAGGTTTTGAAGGCTATGCTGGCAAAGATTATGTAATTACTAATAAAGAATTAAAAGGAAAAAATGTTATAACATTGCTGGATAAATCAAAAGTATCATTTAATAAAACGGCTGTTAAAAAGGGAGGCAGCATAAAAGTTAAGACCAGCCTTCCAGTTGAATTAAAAGCAAAATCCAGCCTGGATGCAAGTGTCCCTTATGGAAAACAGGCAACAACAGTTAAATATAAAACCTCTGACAGCAAAGTTGCAAAGGTATCAAAGGATGGTACGGTTAAAGCAAATAGAAAAGGCAAAGCAGTAATAACTGTACAGATTAAACTTGCAGGAGGAAAAGTTAAAACCATAAAGAAAAATATAACAGTCAAATAAATAAAACATAATATATTGTAAAATATACGGGCTTGCTGCAGATATAGCAGTAAGCCTGTATTATTGGTTAAAATATACGTTAAAAGTTATATTTTTATGTTAATATAATTATTGCTTTTATCTTAATGGTAAAAAGCAGGTTTTCAGGACAGACCCGCAAATGAAATCAACAGCTAAGAATAATACCAGATATTTCATTAACAATTGCTTCTAATTATTTTGTCCCATCAACTACATAATCAGAACTTGGAAGTATATCTTTTAACATCTGGACATATGCAATTCTTGAGTATTTTAAATAATTCTGCATATCATTAAGTATATCTTTTGCTGGTGAAAATTTCATATCCCTTAAAATTCTTCTTGCCATTGCAATATCAAGTGGAGTATTAATAAATACCGCACAGTCTATATAATCTTTTATCAGTTTGTTATGGTAAGAAAAGGGGTAATCAAGTAATAAATAGTCATATTTCATGGTGTTTTTAATTCTTTCTATATCACATTTTAATGGGCTTAAATCCCACACATTATAATCTGCACCTTCTATAACCCATTTATAGAAATCGTCAACTTCTCCCTCAAACGAATAATCATCAAAATGCAATGAGGCTGTTTTAGGTATTCTCTTTTTTATTTCATTAACGGTTGTAGTTTTACCTCCAGCTGTTATTGATGCAATGGAAATAATCTTCATTTTTATTGCTCCTAAAATTTATGTTTTATTTTTCTATACTATTTTAGTATAGCATGCCGGGGTTATTTTATGACATATATCCTTTTTTCGTTACATTTTAGGAAAAATTCAGGAAATTAAGCCGATATATTAAAATGAGGAGGTAGTAAATTGGACAAGGAAGAATACAGTAATGATGAAGGTAAAACTGAAAATGCATTTGCTGTTGCAAAAAAGGAGGCTGGTAAAGAAAATAATAATGATGTAAATAGTAATATGCTGCTTTTAAAAACAAAGTCCAGAAATATTGCAGTCAATAAAGATAATATAATGTATGTGGAAAGCCACAGGCGCAAAAAGGAAATCCATATGACAGATGGCGTTATAGAGATTTATGCTACAATGGATGAATTAAATTACCGCCTGGGTAATGGGTTTTACCAGTGCCACAGAGGTTATATTGTCAATATGGCACATGTAAGGAAATATTCCTGCGACAGTATAATGGTAAGCAGCGGGGAATTAGTTTATATGTCAAAAGAAAAATACAATGGTTTTAAAAATTCATATACTTTATATTTTAAAGGCATTTAAAACATTGTAAAAACATGGGTATTTTATAAACACTTGGACCTTAATGGAGAGTGTGCCAGCCCTGAATGGCAGACGGGCTGGAATTATTTATAGTATAGGTGAAAACGTAACATGGAGGATGATTTATGAAAGTAGAAGGAATAAGCAATTATTATGCTTTTATGTATAACAGGAATACAGGAAAAATTACTTCTGATAATGAAATTGATGATGGATTTGCTGACTTCTATAACTCTGGAATGGTATCAGAAAAAGATGGTATAGCAAATCCAGGTTATAATGCAAGGAAATCAGGAATTGACAGTCTGATAAGGTTTTTTAGCACTCCTGGGACAGAAGATGATTTCTTTAATTCTGTATCAGGCAGTGATGAATGTACAATTATAGAAGAAAAAATTAGTGATGCTGAAACAAGGTACTATGTCGATGGAAAACTTATGTTTACTTCGCTTGCTGGTGATATTACTACTAATATAAAATTTGCGCCAGACAGTGCAGAAGATACAGAAGAAAAACTGGAATTTAATGATGTATCAAAGATTTCTATATCTGATATGGACGAAGAAGAACATGCAAGCCCAAAACGCAAGTCAGGTACATATACACAGGTAATAGTGTATCCTGATGGTTCAAGGTGGCTTATCACTACAATGTATCTTTGTGGCAAAGAAATCAAAATAACAAAAAAGCTGCCATCAGTAGACATGAAAGACGAGAAAGAAGACAGCCTTTTAAGACAGGATGATGAAGAGAAAGACGATAAGCCAGGAATAGCAGATACAGAAGAACTTGGCATTAACCAGTCACTGGAAGACGTAATCCAGTCATATATGGCAGATGATGAAGACTTAGACAAAAACCTGATGTTATTTGATGACAGAGAAAAAGAAAAGGACAAATAACAGAGTAATATAACAGAAAATGGAGTACCATATTATGAGGGCAAAAGTACCAGGTGGTTACTAGGTGCTTCTGCCCTTTTACATGCTAGTAAACCAGAGTTTATAGAATGGAGGGATAATTTTGGAAAGAATCAAGTGTCTGGACTCATACCAGAGAGGGGTTTTGCTTATTGTTACCATCATGGTTGTGGTGTTTACAATAGTTTATCCTGTAATCTTTGCAAGAAAGGGTTTTGCATACAAAGGTGAAATACTTATCCCAGAACAGGAAAACAATAATACTATATATTCTGGCAAAATCCAGGGGGAGCAGGCTATATTTACTGTGTATGCAGACAAGACAGTTGAGTTCCAGTATGGCAGCAGGACTTACGGCCCATACACCGCAAAGGAAGACCCGGCCGCTATTCCAGAGGGCATGGAAACGAGAGAGGCTATGACTGGTGTAGAGCTCCGCTGTGGAGAAGAAATCATCTTCCGGGGAGGTGTACTGGATGATGGAAACTACCATTTTTTATATAACGAGGATGGGAATTTAGAAGATATAGGAGAGGTTTTTTCGGTAACAGTAAGTAATGGAATTGTAATGGATGAAAACGGAAATATAATAGACCAGATGGAACCTTCTGTTTCATCCCTGCTTGATTTGATGGCTGGCCCTAATCTGGCTCATAAGGGTAACTGGTTTGCATGGTTTGGAGGTGTATTTTTCTGTGTTGCCACAGCAATTTCTATTTTGTTTGCAGACGAGCTGTTCCATTTGAGGTTAGCCTTCAGCATACGTGATGCAGGACAGGCAGAACCATCTGACTGGGAAATTGCAGGCCGGTATATTACATGGACTTTGTTGCCAGGCATAGCAATGGTACTCTTTATTATGGGCATACAGTGATTTAATAGGAGGAATTATATAGGATGAAATTATTATATGGAACAAAAAATCCTGCAAAGTTATCTGCTATGCAAAAGAAATTAAAGGAGCTTGGAATTGGATTAACCGGGTTAAATGAATTGGGATGCCAGATACCATCTGTGCCCGAAGAGGGATATACTCCTCTTGAAAATGCAAGGCAGAAAGCAGAAGCCTATTATAATGCTTTTAGACTGCCAGTATTTTCCTGTGACTCTGGTTTATATCTTGATAATGTACCAGAAGAAATACAGCCAGGTGTACATGTACGTACTATAAATGGCAGATATCTGACAGACAGTGAGATGATTAAATATTATTCAGGTCTTGTGCATAAATATGGCAATTTAAATGCAAGGTATAAGAATGCAATATGCCTTATTTTGGATGAATACCATATTTATGAAGCAATGGAACAGTCTATGGAAAGTGAAAGATTTATTATTACAGATAAACCACATAAAATTCTGAAAGAGGGATTTCCAATTGACAGTTTGTCAATAGATATTAAAAGTGGATGCTATTTTTATGATTTGCCAGAAGAAAGATTGGAGCAGATGGCTGTTGAAGATGGGTTTATAAAATTTTTTAGAAAAGTATTAAAGGAGAGCAGAAATGGATAAAGATGGGCTTTTATTTTATAATGAATATGAGGAATTTTATGCTATGGCAGAAAATTCCAGGGCTTTCCATTTGTTTTGCGAGGAAGCATTAGGTGAAGATTTTTCACAGGATGGTTTTAGTGATCTAAGCCAGGTTAAAAAAATCATAAAATATATTCCAGATGGCAGTAATGTACATATTCTTGATATAGGGTGCGGTAATGGGAAGATGCTTGGATATGTCCAGAAAGTAAAGGATGTCCATATACATGGTTTTGATTTTTCTGCACAGGCAGTTAATACTGCCAGGAAATTATACCCTGTGAAATCAGATTTTAAAGAGGGGATAGCAGGGAAAACAGAGTATAAAGAAAATTCTTTTGATGTAATAATATCAATGGATACAATGTATTTTGCAGATGATATGGCAGGTTTTATGTACCAGGTTAAGAAGTGGCTTAAGGAAGATGGTGTATTTTTCGCAGGATACCAAGAAGGGGATATTATGCCAAAGACCAGGGATGCTACAACAACCATGCTTGCCAAGGCACTGGAGCAGAATAATATGGTTTATGAGACGGAAGATATTACAATGGAATGTTATGATATGTTAAAAAGGAAACGTAGCACTGCGTTAAAATATAAAGAAGATTTTAAACTGGAAGGAAATGCTAAATGGTTTGATATGCTTATGGGACAGACAGAAATATGTTGTCTGCCATTTGCGGAGTTTAAAGAAAAAATGGCAAGATATATTTTTACTGCCAAAAAATGTATATTACCCTTTTCTTGCCTGTAAAGGGGTACAGCCATATAATTCTTTAAAAACCCTGTTAAATAATTTCTGGTTTGTAAAACCGTTTTTCTCCATTAAAACCTGTACGGGTTCATCTGTATGGATTAAATCCTGGTAAGTATGTGTGGCACGTACTTCATTCAGGTACTGTAAGAAAGAAATTCCCATGTTCTTTTTAAAAAACCTGCAGAAATATTCTTTGCCAAGTCCTAATAAACCTGCTGCTTCTTCTAATGTGACAGGTTCTGTAAAATGTTCTTCAACATAACTTGTAATACTTCGTATGCGTTTTATTAAAAGTTTATCATTATTGCCTGAAAGCACCACAGGCACTGATGCGAAATTGACAAGCAGTTTTGAAACAGTCTGTAATACAAGACCCTCTGCTTCCAGCAAAAATGCATGACTGCCTGTAATATATAATTCTGTAATACGTTTCAGGTGCCCGCACATTTCAAGGTATACAGGAAAGTCTTTATCAGAAACCATATCAGGATAACAGTATATACTATAATTTTCTATACCAGGAAAATACCATTCCAGCGGCTTTTTGGAAATATGAATGCACAAAAACATTGCACTGTCACCATAATGTAATGTGCTGTGGATATTTCCAGAGTCAATAACAAGAAGCTGTTTGTTCCTCTGGTGGTAAGTTGTACCATTTATAGAAATATCAGATGTGCCGTTAAGGGGGTACAGTATTTCCAGTTCATCATGCCAGTGCAGTGGCGTGTATCCGCCAGATTTTGTATAAAATGCAATTTTAATATCCAGCGGGCTTTTTTCAAGGATAATCTCATTATATGGTTGCATAAAACTCCTCCAGAAGTCAATATTGACTTAAATATAGTCAAAATGCTGCCTGTTTTTATTATTTCTGTATGGTAATATAATGATGCCAGGGGCAAAAAATACTTGCAGTTTCCTGGTATAACTGCCGGGATTGTATCCTGGTATAAATTTAATTAAAATGGAGGACAAAATTATGGCAAAATTAAAAATTTCAATTATGGGAAAGGTAACAGGTTATATTAAAAACAATGCAGATGTTTTAGCGGGCGGTCTATTAGCTTTAAATGGCAATGTAGCAGCATACAGGGCATTTGCTATGTTAAAAAGCGGGAAATAATGCTGTATGTTATGTAAGGATTTTATAACAGGATATTAAGGTGCTTTCTTGCCAGTGGCAGAAGGCATCTTTTTGATTTATATGAAACTTCAGGTTACTATTCACAGCCGGTTAAATCCGGGGATTTTTGGCATGTTTTATGACAAAAATACGAGTTTTACAGCGCCATTTTGCACAGTTTTTTGCAAAATGTGTGCATTTTAGTGCTGAAAGCGCTATTTGTTACTATGAACGGCAGTAGCCGTGAATAGTAACAACTTCAGGCAAAGCTGCCCAGGGGATTTAAGCTGGACTGCCTGATTTGTTTTTATAGTTTTAAATGACCTGCATATTTATTTATGCAGGTCATTTAAAATGGCATCCTGCGGGTACAGGATGCCTAGGTATGAATTGAAAAAAGGGTAGCAGGTTTTCCCTACTAACAATTATGATAATATACTTATTTTGCAGTTATGTCAAGGGGTTTATAAATATTTAATATTATGTAGTTACAGAATTACTGTTTTCATTTTGTTTTTTTTGATATATAATACATAATAATACAAAATTTGACAATTTTGGAATATTCTGGAAACGAAAGGAGAAGCATATGAAGAAATTTGTTTGTACAGTATGTGGCTATGTATATGAAGGTGACAGCGCACCTGGCATATGTCCTGTATGTAAACAGCCAGGAGAAAAGTTCAGGGAAGACACTGCTGCTAAAAATGATGGCATGGCGGCAGGTATGGCTTCTAATGGTCTGGATTATGACAAGAGTTTTTACCGTACTGACAGTTCCTGCCGTTATATGGAAGAAATACACCAGATGGCAGTAACAGGAAAATCTTTAAGCAGTGCTATGGGAACAAATATGCCTTTGCCTTCATGGGATGACATATTGCTTCTGGGGGCACAGTTAAATCCTGCACCACTTGATGAAGACGGACATGTTAATACAATGACGGTTATTGGCAGGAATGCCAAGAAACCTATGGTGCTTAAGAGCCCTGTATATATTTCCCATATGTCGTTCGGGGCATTGTCAAAAGAAATAAAAGTGGCACTTGCCAAAGGCTCAGCAATGGCAGGGACGGCAATGTGCAGTGGTGAAGGCGGAATATTGCCAGAGGAAAGAGACGCTGCTTATAAGTACATATTTGAGTATATTCCTAATAAATATAGTGTAACGGATGAGAACCTGTGTGCTGCAGATGCCATTGAGATAAAGATTGGGCAGGGTACAAAGCCAGGAATGGGCGGACACCTGCCAGGTGAAAAAGTGACAGAAGAAATTGCAAAACTGCGTGGAAGGAAACCAGGTGAGGATATACAAAGCCCAAGCAAGTTTAAAGAGTTAAATTCCAAAGAGGATTTAAAGGAAATGGTTGATATGCTGCGCCGCCGTTCTGATGGAAGACCAATAGGCATTAAAATTGCAGCAGGGCATATTGAAAGGGATTTGGAATACTGCATATATGCAGGGCCTGATTTTATAACAGTTGATGGCAGAGGTGGTGCGACTGGCTCAAGCCCGTTTTTCCTGCGTGAAGCAACTACTGTCCCAACAGTTTATGCACTTTACCGCGCAAGAAAATATTTAGACTCTGTACATTCAGATATTTCACTTGTAATTACAGGAGGCCTGCGTGTGTCTGCTGATATCGCAAAAGCACTTGCAATGGGTGCGGATGCTGTTGCTGTGGCAAGTGCAGCACTGATTGCAGCAGCATGCCAGCAGTACAGGATTTGTGGTTCAGGAAACTGCCCTGTGGGTATTGCAACACAAGAGCCGGAATTAAGGAAAAGATTAAATATAGAACAGGCAGCAAAGAGAACTGCCAATTACCTGGATGTTACTTTAGAAGAATTAAAGACATTTGCACGTATTACGGGGCATAATTCAGTACACGGGTTAAGTACAGATGATTTAGTAACAATAAACCGGGAGATTTCAGAGTTTACAAATATAAGACACGCATAACAGAACAATACAGACATAATGGAAGTATTTCCAATAGATTGTTTATGCCGTCTTGAGCGGCATGGGGGTTTAATATGGTTAAAAAATATACAGGGCAGAACGTTTATGATGCATTACAGAAGAGGCTTGGATTTATTTTTCAGGAATTTGACAATATTTTTGTGTCATTTTCCGGTGGAAAGGATAGTGGTGTCCTGTTAAACCTGGTACTTGATTTCCAGGAAAAGAATTATCCAGACAAGAAAATTGGAGTGTTCCACCAGGATTTTGAAGCACAGTATACAGTTACAACAGAATATGTGGAACGTACGTTTAAAAGGCTTGAAGGCAAAGCAAATTTATACTGGGTGTGCCTTCCGATGGCAACAAGGACAGCCCTTAGCAGCTATGAAATGTACTGGTTTCCATGGGATGACACTAAGAAGGGGGCATGGGTGCGTCCTATGCCAGAGCATCCATATGTGATTAATCTTGAAAATAATCCAATAACAACTTACCGTTATAAAATGCACCAGGGAGACCTGGCAAAGCAGTTCAGCAGGTGGTACAGGATTTCACATGGCAATAAGAAAACTGTATGCCTGCTTGGCATAAGGGCAGAAGAGTCAATGCAGCGTTACAGTGGCATATTAAATAAAAAATATGGATATAAAGGGGAGTGCTGGATAAGTAAGCAGTTTAAAGATGTGTGGACAGCATCGCCAATTTATGACTGGCTGCTTGGTGATGTATGGCATGCAAATTATCTTTTTAGTTATGACTATAACAGGCTTTATGATATGTACCATATGGCAGGGCTTAAGCCTGACCAGATGCGTGTAGCTTCCCCGTTTAATGACTATGCCAAGGACAGCCTGAACTTGTACAGGGTTATTGACCCAGAAATATGGGCAAGGCTTATAGGGCGTGTAAAGGGTGCTAATTTTGGTGCTATTTATGGCAAGACAAAAGCACTTGGATACAGAAGCCTTTCACTGCCAAAAGGGCATACGTGGGAGTCATATACTAAATTTCTGTTAGATACACTTCCAGTCCGGTTAAGAAACAATTATGTCAGGAAATTCCGTACTTCAATAGAATTCTGGCATAAAACTGGCGGAGGGCTGGAAGAAGAAACAATACGTGAACTTGTAGAACATGGCTATAAGATAAAGCGTAATGGTATTTCTAATTATACAATAATGAAAAATTCCCGTATTATATTTCTCGAAAGAATACCAGACCACACAGATGATATAAAATCTTCAAAAGACCTTCCAAGCTGGAAAAGAATGTGTTACTGCATATTGCGTAATGACCACACATGCCGGTTTATGGGTTTTGGGGTTTCAAGGGAGCAGAAGAAATTTATAGATACACTGAAACAGAAATATGTCAAAGTAGGCGTTTAAAAATTCCGTTTTACCTTGTGGGTATTTGTCCATGTTTTCAAAAACGGCAGATGTATTTATTGTTATTGGGATAAAAGCCGGAGCGGATATATAGAATGGCTGCTGGGTGGCAATTTGACATGAATTACTGGCTCCTGGCAGTACAAAAGGTACAAGAAAGTTAAAAAACAGCCATGACATTAAATGCAACATAGAAATGAGGAGTAATATGTCTTATAAAAGTCCAGTTTATAATGTAATTTCAGTACCTGTTGAAAAAATTGTGCCAAATACATACAACCCGAATTCAGTAGCACCTCCTGAACTGGAATTACTATATGACAGTATTAAAGAGGATGGCTATACAATGCCTATTGTGTGTTATTTTGATGATGAAAAGGATAAGTATATAATTGTAGATGGTTTCCACAGATACCGGATTATGCTTGACTATACAGATATTTATGAACGTGAAAAAGGGATGCTGCCTGTATCTGTTATTGACAAGCCTATTGATTACCGTATGGCAAGTACAATAAGGCATAACAGGGCACGTGGCACGCATAATGTAGACCTTATGAGTAATATTATTAAAGAGCTCTGTGAACTTGGCAGGTCTGATGCCTGGATATCAAAACACCTTGGAATGGAAAGGGATGAGATATTGCGCCTTAAACAGATAACAGGCCTTACGGAACTTTTTAAGGATGTAAGCTTTGGAAAAGCGTGGCAGCCTGCCAAAGAAGAATAAAAAATGTGGGCATTTTTAGCGCTGAAAGCGCTATTTGTTACTATGAGCGGCAGTAGCCGTTGAATAGTAACGAATAAATAGTGAAAGGGGAATTAAATGAAAATACGTATTTACAATGCAAAAATTATTACAATGGTGAATGGTACAGATATATTAGAAGGTGAAATCCATATTGATGGTGAACGTATTTCATTTGCAGGAACAGAAGAAGAGGCAAAAGAGATTAAAGATAATGTTACATGGGACAAAGAGATTGATGCCTGCGGCAATGTGGTAATGCCAGGTTTTAAGGATGCACATACACATTCTGCAATGACATTCCTGCGTTCTTATGCAGATGACCTTCCATTACAGGAATGGCTTTATAACAGGGTGTTCCCTATGGAAGCAAAACTTACAGAAGAAGATGTGCTGTGGTGTTCAAGGCTTGCAATACTTGAATACCTGACAAGCGGGATTACAGCAAACTTTGATATGTATATGGAAAATGAAGCTAATGCAAGGGCATCTGCAGAAGCTGGATTCAGGACAGTTTTATGCGGAAGCATCAATGATTTTGGTGGTACAATTGAAGAAATAGAAGAAGAGTATAACCATTTTAATGATTATAACCCGCTTTTATCATACCAGCTTGGTTTCCATGCGGAGTACACAACTAAAAGGGAAACGCTGGAAAGAATGGCGTGGCTTGCACATAAGTATAAAGCGCCAGTTTATACACACAATTCCGAAACAAGAGCAGAAGTAGACGGCTGTATTGAAAGATATGGAAAGACGCCGACAGCATTTCTTGACAGTCTGGGAATGTTTGAATATGGTGGCGGTGGTTTCCACTGTGTTTATATGACAGATGAGGATCTGGCTATATGTAAGGAAAAAAATATCTGGGTTGTAACAAATCCTGCTTCAAATGTCAAGCTTGCAAGTGGAATTGCACCTGTACAGAAAATGCTTGATATGGGCATAGGGCTTGCAATTGGTACAGACGGGCCCGCAAGTAATAACTGCCTTGATATGTTCCGTGAAATGTTCCTGGTAACAGCATTGCAGAAAGTTTCAATACCTGATGCCTCGGCAACAGATGCTAACGATGTGCTGTATATGGCAGCATCTGGCGGGGCTCTTGCAATGGGGCTTAAAGACTGTAATACACTTGAAAAGGGCAAATATGCAGATTTGATAATGCTTGATATGCACCAGCCAAACATGCAGCCACTTAATAATATAAGCAAAAATATTGTTTACAGTGGAAGCAAGCAGAATGTTAAAATGACAATGGTAGCTGGCAAAATCCTTTATGAAGATGGAAAATTTAATATAGGCACTGATGCAGAGGAGATTTATATAAAAGCTAATGAAGTCATTAAAAGGATGGTAAATGGGTAGTATAAGTATAAAAACTGTTTTTTCCAAAGCGGGATTTCCCGTCATACTATTTAAGCCGCAAGAGGCAGCAGGAGGGCATTTATGGAAAAAGTAAGGACTGGTATTTTTGGTGCTGGCAGTATGTCTGGCAAAATAATGGAAACAATGCACAGGGTAGAAAATATTGAACCTGTTGCAATTGCTTCACGCAGTGAAGAGCGTGCCAGGAAATTTGCGGATAAATATAAACTGCCAAAAGCTTATGGAAGTTATGTGGATTTATTAAATGACCCTGGAATTGACATGGTTTATATTGCAACGCCTAATTCAGAACATGCATCCCAGATGAAAATGTGCCTTGAAATGGGCAAAGCTGTTTTCTGTGAAAAGCCATTTACAATGGATTTACATGAGGCAGAAGAAGTGCTGGAACTGGCAAGAAGCAAAAACCTTTTTGTGGGTGAGGCAATATGGACAAGGTACATGCCATTATATAAAGAAATCCAGGATTTAAAAAATTCGGCAGCACTCGGGAAAATAACTGCTGTTACAGCAAACCTTGGCTATCCTGTGTGGGAAAGAGAGCGTATACACAAACCAGAACTTGGGGGTGGCGCGCATATGGATGTTGGCATATACCCATTAACTTTTATAGATGCAGCAGTGGGAATGGATTATTCAGAATTTCATACTATAGCACATAAAGTAAAAGGTGTTGACCAGGTGTGCAGCATTGTGCTTTATTATAAGGAGAAAGGTATTATTGCAACAATCTTAAACTCTGTAGCAGGACCATCAGACCGCCAGGGAATAATTTATGGTACAGAAGGTTATGCAATAGCAGAAAATATAAATAACTTTGAGAGTATCAGGATTTATAATAAAGAGCATGAATGTGTTAAGGAAATAATGCCTCCAGAACAGTTTAGTGGTTATGAATATGAACTGGAAGCTGCCGCAAGGGCAGTTATTGCAGGGCAGACAGAATGTGAGGAAGTGCCACATAAAAAAATACTTGGAATGATGGAAGTAATGGAAGAAATATATTCAGATTTAAAGAAATAATTTAATAGCCAGGCGGATATCCGCAATCCGCAATGCTTGCTATGCAAGCTATAGCTACTTGCTCATAACCTCATAAAGAAAGTACCCGCCGCTTATGCCTTTGCGGCATAGAAGCGTGTTTTACAAGGGCTTTCTTTATGAGGTTAAATTTCAGATGAAAGGCGTGTGTAAAATGAACTTTTTTGAAGAGAGGAACGGAAACCTTGTATTCCGTGAAAATGGGGAAACTGTCATGATAACTCCCTGGGGTACAGACAGCTTACGTGTGCGTTCTGTTATTTTAGGGGATATTTCCAGTTACAGTGCTGCACTTCTGGAAGTACCTGCTATCAAAGCAGAAATCAGTATACAGGAAACAACAGCTTCAATACGCAATGGCAATATTACAGCAGAATTGACAGTACAGCCATGGGGTAATGCATTACAGACAAGGTTTATTAACCAGAGAGGTGAATGCCTGCTGTCTGAAATACCCAATGGAGGAGCATTGACACTTAAGGCACGCCATTTTACACCTTTAAATGGGGAAAGCTTTAAAATCAAAGCTTCTTTTATATCAGACCGCAAAGAGAAAATATACGGAATGGGGCAGTACCAGCAGGAAATCATGGACTTGAAGGGGTGTAACCTGGAACTTGCACACCGCAATTCACAGGCAAGCATACCATTTTATATTTCAAGCCTTGGATATGGATTTTTATGGAACAATGCAGCTATTGGGGAGGTGCACTTCGGACTTAATACTACAGAATGGACTGCAAATTCTGCAAAACAGCTTGATTACTGGATTACTGCTGGTGATACCCCTGCGCAGATTGAAGAAGCATATGCCAGTGTTACAGGCAAAACTCCAATGATGCCAGAATATGGGCTTGGTTTCTGGCAGTGTAAATTAAGGTACTATAACCAGGAACAGGTCTTAAATATTGCCAGGGAATACAAGAAAAGGAATATTCCGTTAGATGTCATTGTAATTGATTATTACCACTGGTTAAGGTGTGGTGACTGGTGTTTTGATAAAGAGTATTTCAGTGACCCTGGGGCAATGGTAAAGGAATTGCATGACATGGGGATAGAAACAATGGTTTCCATATGGCCACAGGTGGACTGGCGCAGTGAAAACTTTGAGGAGATGAGACAGAAGGGTTTACTTGTCAAGGCAAACTCCGGGATTGATGTACAGATGCTGTTTCATGGCAACAATGTATTTATGGATGCAACAAATCCAGAAACAAGGGAATATGTATGGAATAAATGTAAAGAAAATTATGCTGCCTATGGTATAAAGACATTCTGGCTTGACGAAGCGGAACCCGAATTTACGGGATATGACTTTGACAATTACCGTTATTATGAAGGGCCAGTTTCACAGATTGGGAATATTTACCCAAGGGAGTATTCAAGGCTTTTCTATGAAGGACAGAAAGCGTCAGGGCAGGAGGAAATTGTAAACCTTGTACGCTGTGCATGGGCAGGAAGCCAGCGCTATGGTGCACTTGTATGGTCTGGTGACATTATGTCATCATATGAGGATTTCCGTAAACAGATATGTGCAGGAATACACATGGGAATAAGCGGAATCCCGTGGTGGACAACAGATATTGGCGGTTTTCATGGCGGTGTCAGGGATGATGCAGATTTCCAGGAATTATTGATAAGATGGTTTGAATTTGGGACATTCTGCCCTGTTATGAGAATACATGGATGCAGGCTTCCAGGTGAAGATATAATTAATAAATCAGGTGAGAAACGTGAGTGGACAGGTGCGGACAATGAAATATGGAGCTATGGGGAAGAAAATTATGAAATAATGTCCAAATACATTAATATAAGGGAGCTTATGCGTAATTATACCAGAAGCCTTATGGAAGAAGCGCATTTAAAGGGAACACCTGTAATACGTGCATTATTTTATGAATTTCCAGAAGATGCCACATGCTGGGATATTACTGATTCTTATATGTTTGGTGCAGACCTGCTTATTGCGCCTGTATGCCACAAACATAAAATGGAAAGAAGAGTATACCTGCCAGAAGGCGCTGTATGGATTAATGCATCAGATGGCAAAGAATACAAAGGTGGTACATGGCATGATATTCCTGCCCCAATTGGGACAATACCGGTATTCCTGCGTGATGGCAGACAGGATTACCTTATTGGCAGGATATAATGGAGGTTGTAAAATTGGCAGAAAAACGTATTGCAATAATTGGGTACAGCGGTAGTGGCAAATCCACACTTGCACGGAAGCTTGGCAGGATGTACAAGTGCAAAGTCCTGCACCTTGACTGTGTACACTGGCTTCCTGGCTGGAAAGAAAGGGATAAAACCGAAGAGAAAGCCATTATTGCAAGCTTTCTTGACCACAATAAGAACTGGGTAATTGACGGGAATTATAAGAAAAGCTGTTATGGACGCAGGTTAAATGAAGCAACAGATATAATATTTATGGATTTTGGCAGGGGCATATGCCTTATGCGTGTTATAAAACGTTATCTGGAAAACCGTGGCAGAACCAGAAAGTCAATGACAGCAGGCTGTGAAGAAAAGATTGACCTGGATTTTATATGGTGGGTTTTATATAAAGGAAGAGATAAAGAACACCAGGATAATTTTAAGGCTGTCTGCAAAAAATACCAGAACAAAATAACTATACTAAGGAATCCAAAAGATGTGAAAAGATTTACCAGCCGCCTGCAAAATGTGTAAATAACCAGTGTTGGAAGCACTGCTAAATAATAATGTATAACAGAACCCCTGGATTAGTATTTTAATTAATCCAGGGGTTTTAATAATCATAATAGATAGCTATAATAAATAAATTATATTGATAATTTCTTTATAAAATCCAGTTATTAAAAATCTTTAAAATACCTTTTATAAGTTATTATAAAAAGTATTACTGAAAAAGCTGTTGCAAGATAATCAGTTACTGGCTGTGCAATTACAAGCATCTGGGCTGAATCTGTTAATGCATTTAAAATAAAGAGAATAGGTATAAAAAGCAGCCCCTGTCTTGATATTGAAAGAACCAGTGAAGGCAGGGCCGCCCCTGTAGACTGTATGGCATTAATCATTACAAATAACACCCCAAGTACAGGACCTGAAATTATATATATTCTTGAAAATCTAAATCCAAAACTGAATGCGTCTTTGTCTTCAAGAAATGCAGTTACAAGAGGTCCAGCTCCAAGATAGCAGATTACAGTCATAACTATACTCATTGCCAGCGCAAGGCAGACTGAAAATTTCAAAACTGCAATATATCTCTGTTTGTTTTTAGCACCAAAACAATAGCCAAGAAGTGGCTGTATGCCAGTTCCAAGCCCTATTAAAAGCATAACTACAATCATATTTACTTTCATTGCAACGCCAAGCCCTGCGACTGCCATATCACCATAAACTTTCATAAGGTTGTTTATAATAATATTGGAAGTGCTCATAAGCAGGCTGTTAAATGATGCAGGAATACCTATTGAAAGCACACCTGTTGCAATATGGTCTCCCGCTTTATAATCTTTCAGGCGTATTGAAAGCAGGGAATTTTTAGATATAAGGTGCTGCATATAATACAGGGTTGCCAGGATGTTTCCAATAGTAGTAGCTATTGCTGCACCGGCTATGTTCCATTTAAACAAAAGAATCATAACAGGGTCAAGTACTATATTTGCGACATTTCCAATAATCATACCAACCATTGCCTTCTGGGCGTATCCCTCAGCTCTTATAATATTACTATACATATTTGAAATAATTAAAAAAGGGACTGAAACAGCCAGTATTGAGAGATATTGTGATGTATACTCCAGTGTTTCATCACTTGCGCCTACAAGATAACATATAGGTTTGTTGAAAACCCATATTAAGGCCATTGAAATAATTCCGATTACAAGCCCTGTCCAGAAGCAGAATGAAGAAATGTTTTTTGCTTTTTCATTCTTTCCCTGTCCAAGCATCCTTGAAATAAGAGAAGTACCACCAATGCCAAAAAGCATTCCTATAGCCATAAAAATAAGAAATGCAGGAGTTGCAACTGATACAGCAGCAACCATATATGCATTCCTGGTCTGCCCGATAAAAAATGTATCTGCAAGATTATAAGCAAGTACCATAATCATACTGATAATTTATTGCTCCAGTCCAGCCTGGGCAAAATTCTGGCTGGATGGAGCATTAAGTTATTTTACAGGATTTTCCTTGGAAATTCAAGAGGAAAAAATAAAATTTACACGTCCGTTTCATAAAAATCCCCCAGTTATTTTGTGCTGGCAGACCGAAGCTCCATTCAACCGCAAACCACTCATAAGATTCAAGTTCTCTATTTTCAGCAACTCATCTTTTTGATTTTGAACACAACTTTCAACTACTTTCATAATTTCATTTTCAGATATGCCAGAGGGAAACATTTCTCTTGGCACTCCGTGTCCAAACATTATGGCATATTTTTGTTCCAGTTCAAATTTTTCTTCATCAAAACCAATGATATCTTCGTCAATTAATTGGTTGATAAAATCTAACATCTTATCTTCCATAATATATTCCCTTCTACCACAAATCCCTTTTGATCCGCTTCTATCTTTTCTAAAATACAATTACAAATTTAATCCCAGACCAAGCTTATCTATTGAAGCTGTTACTTATCTCTTTTAATTGTTCTTCTGATATACATGCATAGGGTATTTGTGCCCAACTCTTTTCTCTTCTTATACTAATTACCTCATTATCGCTGTTTCCATAAAATTGCGGCTATCTTAAAAGATTGTACGGTTTTAACTGAAATTTTCCAGGTGTATGTAAAATATGATTTGCATGATTTAAACCAGAGTGTCTGCCTAATTGCTAATAATACTCTATCAAAATTTTTATTTTTCAAATCCTCCTTAGATATAAGGAAATAACAGTTCCCACTGTCACCAAACATGTTTTCGTACTCATCATCACAGTCAATCTGGAGCAGCAATATGTCATATTTGCCATCATATGGGCCTGATATAACCGAACACTTCCGGCTCTGTCTTCAGGGCATTTTTTACCCATTCCACAGATTTCCTTATGTTTTCTTCTGTATTATATCCCGGAATTCTGGGAACCCTAATGTGCAGCTTTGCAGCATCCGCCTGTTCTTTCAGCCTAAGAAGATTGCTGGTCAGATGACCGGTCTTTACTCCCGTGTAATTTTCATATATCTGATCATCCATATCTTTTATATCAATGATCCATTCATCAATATCCCCAGCCAGCGGCTCCACATAGCTCCACGGGATATTCAGGGATGTTTCTATTCTCATCTGCCAGCCTGCATCCGCCAGTTTGCAGACTTCATGAATGAACGCTGATTGAAGAAGCGGCTCGCCGCCCCCAAAAGTGACGCCGCCTCCTGACATGCGGTAATATATGTCATCTTTCCTTAAGATCTGCATTAACTCCTGTGGGGAATAAGCGCCTCGGGGAACATTGCCAAAAGAATCCACTCTTTCATGGCAGAAATCATTGATGCAATATCTGCAATGAAGCGGGCAGCCAAAAAATGCGACCAACGTAGATACCCCTTTGCCATCGCTTCCCATCCTAAGGCGTGAAATACCCATAATATCTCCCGTCATTCCTGCATTCCTCCTTCCGGGTCAAACTGGGGATAGATGCGTTTTTCTTCCGGGATTTTTTGCAGCTGCTCCCTTAAATATTCCGATTCTGCATCGCATTTCCCGCATGTTCCCGGACAGGAGCCTGTGGAAGGGCAGTCTTCACTTTGGAAGGGAATATGATTTGCCTTAGCCAGCCGGATTCTTTGTTCACGGAGCATATTACAGATGTTTTTCCCATCTGGTATTGCTGGCATTCTTTCAATCTCTTCTTTCGGCTGCGTGCTGTTGGTGCAAGTGTCCTTTAACCTCACTTTCCCTGATAATATTTTAACCTGTTCTTTCCATTGCGCACTGTCTTTGGTACGCAGCAGATACGATGGGATTTGAAGCCTGCCCTCTTCTTTTGCTTGCGTGTCCTCCTTCGTATCGGACGGACGCCGTATCACGCTCATAAATCCCAGCATACCAGATTTCCCTGCTGACGGGGACTTTGCATTACCATCCGTCTGATCTTTTTGAGAAATAGCAATCTGATCTGTCTTATAAAACGAATTCTCTGATAAGATATACTTCATCCTCGAAAAGTCAAAAACATGGAAACCGGAACGCATATCCTGTATGCCGTTTAAAAAATAAGGCATCATCTCCCCTAAATCATTTGTTATGTACGTATATGCCTCTGTGAAAGTTGTTCCATATCCCAGTATTTTGGGCACCTTTTCACTGTCGTAATACAAGACAGAGTGAATTTGAGACAGAGCTGACAACATTTCACGATATCCTTTTTTCCTGGAACTGCTTTCAAATTTCCATGGAGGTACAGCCACCAGATGGAGGCTGTTATGCTTGTTCAATTCTTTAATAACATAAAATGGATAAAGAGTGCTTGGCTCGGCGTCTGTGAGAAACACAATATCATCATGACAGCCTAATTTTGCATTCAATTTTTCCCCGACAGAGGCCAGCCTTTGAAATTTCCTGTCCTCTATGCCATATTGATCCATTCCCATTATCATATCATTCTTTTTTGCGAATGGGGAAACAAAACACTCATATTGCTCTGTGACTGCTTTTCCATAGAGACAGACCACCAAAACACTATCTTTGTATTTTTTTAGAAATGGATTGTCTTTATTCCAAATAAATCCTGTATCTGTGATAACTAACTTCATGATGATACCCTTCTCAAAGACAACAAACCGCACGCTTATTACAAAAGATACGGATATTTCATTTTGGTAAGCTTATTGATTACAAGCTCAATATCTGTTATTTCATTGTTCAGCCCATCAATTATTTCAATAGTAAAAGGCTCTCCATGATACACTTTTTCTACAATATTCAATGGTATGTTTTTCCCGTAATACCATTGACAAAATTCAATATACTTCTGCGGATTTTTGTCTAATATATCAAGCATTTCTGCCGAACCATCCTTTTTTGTACCAGCCATATCCGATCTGCTCCATATTCCATTTCCGGTTTTCCAGATACAAAATGTAGTTTTCATCCTTTTTACAGTTTCTCCATACATAAACTGATGAAATACATCTGGCAACCATTTTTTTATCACTTCCATTTTCAGGGCATTCTTTTTTTCTTTATCAGGTGGTTTTTGAGGATGTATATCATAGCATCCATCACCATGATTACCTTTAAAACAAAGCCAATAACTAAAATAGTTATCTTTTCCAAATACAAACCAATTTGGAAAAAAGGGGGCTCTTTCAGAAATCTCCATTGCTGAATCTATATCATAAATATTGCCATATGGCAAATCTACACTTTTAATTCTTTCGTAAAAATCCCCATGCCGTGCTTTGCACGGCACAAATAGTAATGAAAAATGCTGTTTTTGCATTTTTCTTGTGTGAAATTGTAATGATTATTAGACAGCGTTTT